>NZ_JBSFUU010000060.1:0-60919 GCF_053591955.1 Streptomyces sp. NPDC002845
CGCGGGCTCCGTCGACGACGGCAAGTCCACGCTCGTCGGCCGGCTGCTGCACGACTCCAAGTCGGTCCTCGCCGACCAGCTGGAAGCCGTGGAGCGCGTCTCCGCGAGCCGCGGCCAGGAGGGCCCGGACCTGGCGCTGCTGACCGACGGTCTGCGGGCCGAGCGGGAGCAGGGCATCACCATCGACGTGGCCTACCGCTACTTCGCCACCCCGCGCCGCCGGTTCATCCTCGCCGACACCCCCGGCCATGTGCAGTACACCCGCAACATGGTCACGGGTGCCTCCACGGCCGAGCTGACGGTGATCCTGGTCGACGCCCGCAACGGCGTCGTCGAGCAGACCCGCCGCCACGCCGCGATCGCCGCGCTGCTGCGGGTGCCGCACGTGGTCCTCGCCGTCAACAAGATGGACCTCGTCGGCTACGAGGAGACGGTGTTCGCCGGGATCGCCGAGGAGTTCTCGGCGTACGCGACCGAGCTGGGCGTCCCGGAGATCACCGCGATCCCGATCTCGGCGCTGGCCGGGGACAACGTGGTGGAGCCGTCCGCCAGCATGGACTGGTACGGCGGCCCGACGTTCCTGGAGCACCTGGAGACCGTGCCGGTCGCCCATGACCTGGCGCACTGCCACGCCCGGCTGCCCGTGCAGTACGTGATCCGTCCGCAGACCTCCGAGCTCCCCGACTACCGGGGGTACGCGGGCCAGATCGCCGCCGGCACCTTCCACGTAGGCGACCCGGTGACCGTGCTGCCCTCCGGCCGTACGTCGAAGGTCACCGGGATCGACCTGCTGGGCAAGGCGGTCGACGCGGCGTGGACCCCGCAGTCGGTGACCCTCCTGCTGGAGGACGACATCGACATCTCGCGCGGCGACCTGATCGTGCCGACCAAGGACGCGCCGTCGACCACGCAGGACGTCGAGGCGACGGTCTGCCACGTGGCCGACCAGCCCCTGACCGTGGGCCACCGCGTGCTGCTCAAGCACGGCACCCGCACGGTCAAGGCCATAGTGAAGGACATCCCGTCCCGGCTGACGCTCGACGACCTGTCCCTGCACCCGCACCCGGGACAGCTCGTCGCGAACGACATCGGCCGCGTGATGATCCGTACGGCGGAGCCGCTGCCGCTCGACTCCTACGCCGACTCCCGTCGTACCGGCTCGTTCATCCTGATCGACCCGGCGGACGGCACCACGCTCACCGCAGGCATGGTCGGCGAGTCCTTCGCCTCCCCGGAGCCGGTGAAGGACGAGGCCGAGGACGACGGGTGGGACTTCTGACATGAAGTCCACCGGCTTTTACGGGACGTTCGCCAAGGAGGGCGGCCGCGTCGGCAGCGGTGCCCTCGGCAGCGGACAGGGCGGAGTGGCTCGATGTGCGTGATGGCGTACACGCGCTGCCCGCGCACTCGTTCCCGTAAGAGACGAAGATCTGCCGAACTCCCGGTGGCATGACCTGTCAGGGCCGCGATCGCCGGGCCAACGAGAGGAACCCCTCCCGTGCCTGCCACATCAGCCCTCCGACGTACCCTCGCGGTGACAGCCGCGCTCCCCCTGGAGACCGTCCGGAGCGGGCGGCCCCCGTTCCGGCGGACTCTCGTCCGGAAGGTCCTGCCGCCGGTCGTCGCCGTCGCCCTCGTCCTGGTGGTCTGGCAGGCGCTGATCACCTTCGGCGCCGTCGACGACCCGGCCAGGCTGCCCGCGCCGTCCGACGTGTGGGGCGAGGTCCGCGAGGCCTGGTTGCGGGGCACGCTCCACGAGTACATCTGGACGAGCGTCGCGCGCGGTCTCCTCGGCTTCCTGCTGGCGCTGGCCATCGGCACGCCGCTGGGGCTGCTGGTGGCGCGGGTGAGGTTCGTACGGGCGGCCCTCGGCCCGGTCCTCTCCGGCCTGCGGTGGCTGCCGTCGGTGGCCTGGGTGCCGCCGGCCGTGATCTGGCTGGGCCTGAACGACCGGACGATGTTCGCGGTGATCCTGCTCGGCGCCGTACCGTCGATAGCCAACGGCCTGGTGTCCGGCGTGGACCAGGTACCGCCGCAGTTGCTGCGGGCGGGCCGCACCCGTGGCGCGACCGGCCTGCGCAGGACCTGGCACATCGTCCTGCCCGCCGCCCTGCCCGGCTACGTGGCGGGTCTGAAGCAGGGGTGGGCGTTCTCGTGGCTCGCGCTGATGGCGGCGGAGATCATCGCCTCGCACCCCGATCTCGGCGTCGGCCTCGGCCAGTTGCTGGTGAACGGCCACAACGCCGGCTCCATGTCCGTGGTGTTCCTCGCCGTCCTGCTCATCCTGACCGTCGGCATCGCCGTCGACCTGCTGATCTTCAGCCCGCTGGAGCGGCGGGTCCTGCGCGGCCGCGGTCTGCTGGTGAGGAGCTGAAGTCCCATGCGTCAGAATCCGGTTCTCCTCGTCATCGCCCACGGCAGCCGCGACCCGCGTCATGCCGCGACCGTGCACGCCCTTGTGCGGCGGGTGCGGGCCATGCGTCCCGGGCTGCGCGTGGAGACCGGCTTCCTGGACTTCAACATCCCCTCCGTACAAGGCGTGCTGGAGTCCCTGGCAGAGGAGGTGCGGCGCGAAGCGCCTCGTTGGAGGGGCGGTGGCGGGCGACGGGAGGGAGTGCGGGACGTGGTGGCGCTTCCGCTGCTTCTGACCCGTGCCTTCCATGCGAAGGCGGACATCCCGGCCGTGCTGCGCGAGGCGCCTTCCCGCCTGCGGATCCGCCAGGCGGAGGTCCTCGGCCCGTCGCCGCTGCTGCTCGCCGCCCTCGAACGGCGGCTGTACGAGGCGGGGTTGTCCCCCGCCGACAAGTCCTCGACCGGGGTCGTCCTGGCCTCGGCGGGGTCCACCGACCCGGAGGCGATCGCAGTGATCGCAGAAATCGCGCGGGAGTGGCGGCACACCGGTTGGTGCGCCGTGCGACCTGCGTTCGCCTCCGCCGGTTCTCCCGCGGGGTTCCCTCGCACCGAGGACGCCGTGCGCGAACTGCGCGCCCTCGGCTGCGAACGGGTGGCCGTGGCGCCGTACGTCCTGGCCCCCGGCTTCCTCCCCGACCGCATCGTGCGGGGCGCGGCCGGAGCGGACGTACTGGCGGAGGTGCTGGGGGCGGCGCCGGAGGTGGCGCGGGTGCTCCTTGAACGGTTCGACCGGGCGAGGGCACCGCGGCTGGCGGCCTTGGGCGCCTGAGCCGTACAGGCGTTCAGCACTTGGGGTCAGGCACCGGTCAGTTCCTCCAGCTTGACGACCGTGTTCCAGTTGCGGGTGGTGGCGATCAGCCCCTTCGTGAGGCGGGGCTTCGACAGGGCGTCGGCCAGTTGGGAGCGGCCGAGGCCTTCGGGGGCGTAGAGGTAGAGGGCTCGGTCCCCGATGCGGAACTCCTCGGGGAGGAAGGCGGGTTGGTCGAGGTCGGCGTAGCGGTCGGGGGTGGGCTGGGTCGACAGGTAGGTGACGTGGAGCTGCTTGGGCTGGAGTTCGGCGGCCGGGAAGGGGCAGGCCTCGCGTACGGCCCTGAGGTAGGCGTGGTCGCGGACGAGGACGTCGACGGTGAAGCCGAAGTGCTTCGCGATGGCCTGCCCGATCTCCTCGGCGAGGGAGTGCTCGTCGCCGCCGTCGGTGCTGAAGACCACGTTGCCGCTCTGGAGGTATGTGGCCACGTCGCCGTAACCGAGCCCTTGGAGCAGGGTGCGCAGTTCGGCCATCGGCACCTTCTTGCTGCCGCCCACGTTGATTCCACGCAGCAGCGCCGCGTACGTCGTCGTCATCCGCACACGATAGGGCGGCGCGCCCGCCCGATCCCTGATCCACGTCCCTGAGAACCGGAGGTACGTGTAGGGGGCCGCTGTCCTACCGGGTGGGGAGACGGGCAGGTCCGAACGGAGGAGCCGTACTCCGCAGGGTTCACCGGGCAGTACGACGAGATGCGTTTATCCGGCCCATACCTTCATTACGCAAGGTGGCGGCAGGGGGTCGTCACCGCTCACGAGGGGGCTTGCCCGTCATGGTGAACGGAGACACACGGGTGCGGGGAATCGCCGCCCGGGCCGGCGGCTGGAGCGCCCGCCATCGATGGGCGGCCATCGGGATCTGGGTACTGTTCGTCGTCCTGACGATGGGGATCGGCTCGGCGATGGGCACGGCCGAGGTCAAGGACAGCGATCAGATCTCGGGCGAGACCAGCACGGCCGCCCGGATCATCGAGGACGCGGGGATCGAGGAGCCCGCCGGCGAGACGGTCCTGATCCAGGGGAAGGACAGCGGCGTCAAGGCCACTGACGCCGAGTTCCGGGCCGCCGTCGACGCCGTCATGAAGGCCGTCGAGGGCACCGGCGAGGTCACGGGCATCTCGTCGCCGTACGACACGGACACGATCTCCGAGGACGGCCGCAGCGCGCTCGTACAGTTCGACGTGCGCGGCGAGTCGGAGACGGCGGGCGAGCGCATCGAGCCCGTGCTGAAGGCCGTCGAGGGTGTGCAGGGCGACTACGAGCAGCTGCGGATCGAGGAGATCGGCGGCGCCAGCATGATGAAGACGTTCGACGACGCCTTCGGTGACGACTTCCAGAAGGCCGAGTACTCCGCCCTGCCCGTGGCCCTCGGCATTCTGCTCATCGCTTTCGGCGCGCTGGTGGCGGCGCTGCTGCCGGTGGCACTGGCGGTCACCGCGATCATGGCGACGATGGGTCTGATGGCCATCGTCAGCCATGTGATCCCGATGAGCGACGCCGCCAGTTCGGTGATGCTGCTGGTCGGTCTGGCCGTCGGCGTCGACTACTGCCTGTTCTATCTGCGGCGCGAGCGCGAGGAGCGGGCGGCCGGGCGGGATGCGCAGACGGCCCTCCGGGTCGCTGCCGCGACCAGTGGCCGCGCGATCATCGTCTCCGGTGTCACGGTGTGTGTGGCGATGGCGGGCATGCTCTTCACCGGGCTCGCCGAGTTCGAGGGGATGGGCCTGGCCTCGCTGATCGTCGTGGCAGTCGCCATGGTCGGCTCGGTGACCGTGCTGCCTGCGCTGCTGTCGCTGCTCGGCGAGCGGGTCGAGAAGGGGCGCATCCCGTTCCTGCACCCGGACAAGCGGCGCAAGAACGGCAACGGGCGTGCCGGGAACGGCGAGAGCCGGTTCTGGAACGGCGTCCTGCGGGTCGTCCTCGCCAAGCCCGCCCTCGCGCTGGTGGTCGCGGCCGGTGCCCTGCTGGCCGTCGCGGCGCCCGCGCTCGGCATGAAGACGCAGAACCTCACCCTGGACCAGGAGTTCGGCGACTCACTGCCGATCGTGGGAACGTACAACCGGGTCAACGAGGCCTTCCCCGGCGGTTCCGAGCCGGCCGAGGTCGTCGTCAGGGCGGAGGACATCAACGCGGCCGACGTGCGGGCCGCGCTCGCCGACTTCCGTGAGCAGGCGGTCAGTTCGGGTGCCTCACGCGGCCCGGTCGACATGAAGGTGCACGACGAGCAGAACATCGCCTTCGTGTACGTGCCGCTGGTCGGCGGCTCCGATCTGGACAAGGCGGGCGAGAGCCTGGAGGTGCTGCGCGACAAGGTACGGCCGGACACGCTCGGCACGGTCGACGGCGTCGAGGCGCCGATCACCGGACAGGTCGCGGGCTCGAAGGACTTCAACGACCAACTGGCCGGCGCGGTGACCCCCGTCTTCGTCTTCGTCGTGGTCTTCGCCTTCCTGCTGATGCTGCTGTCGTTCCGCTCGCTGACCATCGCGATCACGTCGATCGTGCTGAACCTGCTGTCGGTCGGCGCGGCGTACGGCATCCTCGTCGCCGTCTTCCAGCACGGCTGGGGTGCCTCGCTGGTGGGTGCGGTGGGCGTCGGCGCCATCATCAGCTGGCTGCCGCTGTTCCTGTTCGTGATCCTGTTCGGCCTGTCGATGGACTACCACGTGTTCGTGGTCTCGCGGATCCGTGAGGCGCGGCTGCGCGGCCGTACGACGAAGGAGGCGATCCGGCACGGCGTGGTCACCACGGCCGGGGTCGTCACCAGTGCCGCCGTCATCATGGTCGCCGTGTTCGCGATCTTCGGGACGCTGTCGATGCAGTCCATGAAGCAGATGGGTGTCGGCCTCGCGGCCGCCGTGCTCATCGACGCCACGATCATCCGGGGCGTACTGCTCCCGGCGGCCATGGCCCTGCTCGGCGAGCGCAACTGGTACCTGCCGAAGTGGCTGAACCGCCTGCCGGACCTCACGCACGACGAGTCCGTTCCCGTCGCCTCGTCGTCTCCGCCGGCGGTGGAGGGCGAGAAGGTCGGGGTCTGAGAGGTTCTCGTCGGTACGTCAGTACGTCGGTGCGCACGACGAGGCGGCGGGCCGACAGTGTCGGCAGACCCGGTGAGGGCCCGGATCCGTGTGGATCCGGGCCATCGC
Organism: Streptomyces sp. NPDC002845; assembly: GCF_053591955.1. Classification (NCBI taxonomy): domain Bacteria; kingdom Bacillati; phylum Actinomycetota; class Actinomycetes; order Kitasatosporales; family Streptomycetaceae; genus Streptomyces; species Streptomyces sp. NPDC002845. The sequence continues at coordinate 6,369 of NZ_JBSFUU010000060.1, forward strand.
GGGGTGTCCGTATGTCCGTACTACGAGGCTGCGGCTACGCCTTGTCCTTCCGTCAGAACCGGACGCACGCCACCACCGCGGCCAGCCCCGCGGAGGAGGCGGCGGCCGCCCAGAACCATGCCCCGGTGCCGTGTTCGAGATTCTCGCGGTCCGCGCCGAGGTTCCGGGCGAGCCGTTCCGCCATGGGGGCGATGCCTAGGGCCACGAAGACCTTCACGATGGTCGACATCAGGCCGTCGTACGCGTCGTCATACAGGAGCACGGCGGCGATGAATCCCACGGAAACGGCGGATTCCAGTTTCCACGACTTGCTGTGCCGCATCACCGTGAGCGCCTGGGCAGCCATCACGACCACCAATACCGACTGCAGGAATATCATGAGCGTCCACTTTTCCGGTCTTCCGGTATTCCGGGTCTCGTCACGGGGAGCCGGGGCGACCGCACTGGTCGCCCCGGCTGCCCTGCTTCCCTATTGCTTCACTTCTTCCAGCGCTTCACCTGGATGCGGGGATAGACGATCCACGACCATCTGTCGTTCTGCCAGATCCCGGCCCTGATCTTGACTCCCTTGCTCTTCGGCATCGCGTTCTTCACCTGGATCTCCGTCGCCAGCCAGCGCAGGCCGCCGCCGATCCCCTCCAGCGCGAGTCCGATGACACGGCTCCAGAAGGTCGGGATCGTGATACCGATCCGGCCGAAGGAGGAAACCAGCCGGGCGCCGGCCTTCAGCGCCTTGGCGAGCTTCTTCGCCTTCTTCTTCTTGACCTTCCACTCCTTCATCTTCTTCCACTTGCGCCCGTCCAGGTCATACCCGTTGACCGGGTCGCTGGGGTACGCGTAGGCACTCGGGGAACCGTCCGCGATCGGGTCGGTCTGGAGGAAGCGGCCGGTGGTCGCGTCGTAGAGCCGGATGCCCATCAGGGTCAGGCCGCTGACCGTGGCGGACGACCGCTGGTAGCCGCCCGTCCAGCCGTAGGTGACGGCGGCGGTCTCCGCGAGGCGGTTGCCGTACTCGTCGAAGCGCTGGACGGTGGCTGCCGCCGAGGTGTCCGCCGGGAGCTGGACGGCGACGTCGCCGTGCAGGTTGGTCAGCTGGAGCACCACGTCGCCGTTGGCGGAGGTGGTGGCGGTCAGCTGGCCGGTGAGGTCGCGGACCTCGCGGGTGACGGCGCCGTTGCCGTCCACGGCCCAGGCGGGGGTGTCGCCGTCGTCGCCGTAGTGGCTGGTCCGGGTCTTGGTGGTGGCCCAGGTGCCGTCGGTCAAGGTCTCGGCCCGGACGGACGCGAGGCGGCCCGCCGCGTCGAGGGTCCAGGTCTGCCGCCGGCCGCCGAGGGTCTCGGAGCGGACCAGGTCGTTGGTGTAGTACGACAGTTCGGTGTCACCGTTGGTGGTGGTGCGGCCGAAGGCGTCGTAGGAGCGGCCGTCGCCGGTCAGGCGGTCGGCGGCGTCGTAGGTGTAGGAGACCGTGCTGCTGGTGGCGTCGTCGGTGGCGCTGTCGCAGTCGTCCGACGTCGTGGTGAGCCCGGTGCGGTTGTCGTTGCGGTCGAAGGTGTAGGCGCGGGTGACGCAGCTGGTGTCGTTGTTGTCGGTCGCGGTGGTCAGGCGACCGGTGGCGTCGTAGCCGTAGTCGCTGGTGGTGCTGGTGCCGTCGGTCTGGGTGTGACCGGCGCGCTGGCCGTGGACGGTGTAGGCGGCGGTGTCCGACAGCAGGGTGGTGCCGTCCGACTGCGTGTACTCCCGGCTCGTCCGGTTCCCGGCCGGGTCGGTGGACACGGTCAGCGTCCGGTCGCCGGGCAGGGTCTCGGTCAGCAGGGTGCCGTCCACGTCGTAGGTGGCGGTGAAGGTGCCCGCGACGGAGTCCGTCAGCGTGCTGACACGGTCCGCGCTGTCGTAGCCGAACGTGGCGCTGGACGGGGCCGAGTCGGCGGTCCGCACGACCCGGTCCAGGATGTCGTACGCCGTCGTGGTGGTGTTGCCCGCGCCGTCGTCGTACGAGGTGACGCGGCCCAGCTTGTCGTACCCGTACGTGATGGTCCGGCCGCCCGAGGCGATCGTGGCGACCCGGCCGTTGGCGGTGTAGGTGTAGGTGGTTGCGGGGGTCTCCTGTCCGGTGCCGCCGGTGACCGCGGTACTGGTGACGCGGCCGGCGTCGTCGACGGTCATGGTGGTGGTGCGGGTGGTGCCGTTGGCGGTTTCGGTCCGCGTCGCGGGCTGGCCCCACCAGTCGTAGGTGTAGACGGTGGTGACCAGCTCTGACGGGTTGTCACCGCTGACCGTCCCCGCCGGGGCGGTACGGCAGACCAGGCCCTCCCACTCCGGGCGTCCGGCGCACGTGCCGGTGCCGGACGCGGTGTAGTAGGTGGTCGTCATGGTTCCCGCGTCGGAACCGTCGGACGCGGCACGCCGCTCCCTGACCACCCGGCCGGCCTCGTCATAGGCGGTGCGGGTGGTGATGCCCAGGCCGCCCGGGTCCTCGGTGAAGCTGGTCTCCAGGCCGGTGGCCCAGTCGTACCCGGTCGCCGTGGTGCGGGTGTCGGCGTCGGCCGGGTAGCCCTCGACGGCGGCGCCCACCGTGGTGGACGTGACCTGGTCGGAGACGGCCGCGGTGCTGGGCCGGTCCTCGTCGTAGGCGTACGAGGTGTGCTGCCGGGCGGGGACGACGGTGCCGGCCGGGAGGGTCGCCTCCGTGCTTGTCCCCGCCAGGCCGGAGGCGAGGGTGACGAGGGCGAGCGGGCCGTACTCGTCGGTGACCCGCGTACCGTCCGCCGAGTACACCGTCGTGCTCGACAGCCGCTCGGCGCGCTCGGCCGTGGACAGCCCGTCGATGCCCAGCTCGGCCAGTGTGTCCGAGGAGCCGAGCGCGAGCTCGCGGTTGGCGGCGGTCAGCTCGCGGACCGTGTTGCCGGCGTCGTCGTACTTGGTCGTGGTGATGCCGCCGCCCGGCGAGGCGGTGTTGGTCTCCTCTCCGCCCGCGCCGATGTAGGTGACGGTGGCCCGGCCGTAGGCGTCGGCGGCCAGGTCGGCACCGGTGCTGGAGGCCGGGACGCGGTCGGCCGGGAAGACGGCGGTGGCGTCCGCGGGCGCCGTGTCCTGGCCCCAGGTGGCGACCGTGTCCGCGTCCATCCGGTACGGGGCGGCGCCACCGGACAGCGGCACGTCGTAGACCACGGTGGTGGCCGCGGTGCCGTCGGTCTCGGTGTCCGAGCCCTGCTTCAGGGCCGGGCGGGACGCGCTGAGCAGCATGCCCTCGCCGGCGCCGGCGGCCGATCCGGCCCTGCCGTAGTCGAAGTTCCAGGCCAGTTCGTTCTTGGCGTGGTACCAGAAGACCCGGTTGGCGCTGTCGTAGGAGTACTGGGTCTGGGTGGCCTGCGACAGGTTGGGGTTCCACTGCTGGCGCAGCCGGCCCGCCGCGTCGTAGCGGTAGGTCGCGACGGCCCGGGACGTCGCCGACGAGGCGCCGGGCTCGGTGGACCACTGGCGGATCGCCTTGACCCGGCCCGTGTAGTCGCCGAAGTCGGCGGCGGTGGAGTAGCCGGTGGCGGTGGTGGAGGTCGCGTAGACGAACTCCAGCATCCGGCATCCGGCCGTGGACGGGGTGGCCCGGCAGGCCGCCGCCGGAACGGCGCCGGTCGGCGTGATCACGTACGTGGGCCGGGCCAGGGCCTTGCCGTCCTCGGTGACGGTCTCGGAGACCACGGTGACCGTGGAATTGTCGACGGCCGCCTTGGCGGACGACAGGGTCCAGGTGGTGGCGTCCGTACCGGCCTTGGTGAACACCGAGGTGTCGGCCTCGGTGTCGGTGAGGGTGAAGGTGTCACCGGAGAGCGTGCCGGTGAGCGTCAGCGACTCGGCGCCGGTCTCGGGCTGCCAGCCGCCGTCGCTGGTGGCGGTGAAGGCGACGGACGAGCCGTCGGCACCGAGCACCTCGACCGAGGTGCCGGAGGTCCGGCGGACCTGGAGGTAGTCGCCGCCGGTGGTGTCCGCGACGACCGACGAGACCCAGCCGGGGCCGAAGATCTGCGCCTGGCCCTCGCTCTCGGCGTCGCGGGCCCGGGAGGAGGTGGTGCGCGTCACCGAGGCCGAGAAGGCGTCGGCGTCGGTCTCGGTGATCGTGTAGTCGCCGGTGAGCAGGTTGACCGTGCCCGGTCCGACCGTACTGGTGGGCGCGTTGCCCGCGTCGCGGTCGAGGGTGACGGTCACGGTCTGGGAGTAGCCGGTGGCGGTGCCGCCGGTGAAGGCGGCGCGCAGGTCCAGGGCGCCGTCCTCGTCGAGGGTGTCGGTGACGTTCCACACCAGCTTGTCGGCCACGCCGTCGGTCACGGCGGCGGGCCAGGCGTCGGCGGTGGTGTCGCCGGCCGGGACGGTGTGCCAGGCGTCGGTCTCACCGCGCCGGTACTGCCAGGTCACCCCGGTGTACGAGGACTGGCCGCGGGCCGCCAGCGTCAGCCGCCGGGCGGTGTCGGCCCCGTCCGCCGGGGCGGTGATCGCGGCGCCGTCCGCGCCGACGCCGAAGCGGTACGCGGTGGTCGCCGTGGACAGGTTGCCACCCGAGTCGACAGTGCGGGCGTACAGCGTGTGCCAGCCGTCCGCCGGGTCGATGCCGATGGTCAGCTCGTCGCCGCCGGTGCCGTTGGTGGTGTCCAGCTTCTTGTTCGGCACGTCCGCGTCGTCCAGGCCCCAGTGGTACCCGGCGCCGTCGGACGAGGAGGTGTCCAGCGTGCAGGTCACCGCGTCGGCGGCCTTGGCCGTCCAGGTGTCCTGCCCGTACGTGTCACAGGCGATCGTGGGCGCGGCGGGCTTGGCGGTGTTCATGACGAAGGTCGTGTAGCCCGTCCAGGCGCCGTAGTCCGTCCCGTCGTACGCCCGGACCCGGTACCGCAGGTGCTTGCCCGCGGGCAGTTCGCTGCCCTCGGGGATCTTCAGGCTCGCGGTCTGGCCGGAGGCCACGTAGGAGGTGGACTTGGTGTACGAGAAGCCGTCCGCGTCCGCGTACGCCGGGTCCTCGGTGATCTCGAACTGGGCCCGCGCCGTGGAGCCGTCCGCGTCCGTCACCGTCGCCGACAGCGTCGGCCGCAGCGACGTCACGTACCGCTTGCCGTTGTAGGCGTTCACGGCGGAGGGCGAGATCGCGCGGGAGGCCGGGGTGGCCGGGTAGGAGTTGTACGTCACCGTCAGGTGCGGCTCCGTCGAGCCGTTGCCGGAGACGTAGTTCGCCGACCGGAACCGACGCCAGGTCATGCTGTCGGTCTCGCTGGCGCCGCGCACCTGGATGCCGTGGTTGGTGGCGCCGCCGGCCCACGCCTGGACGATGGCGTCGATGTCGAAGTTCATCGTCCCGGCCGGGCAGGCGTCCGAGTAGCCCATGGCCGCGGTGTTCGTCACGGCGCCGGTGGTCGTGGTCGACGGCTGGTCGCCCCAGGTCACCGTCGACGACGACCAGGAAGAGGTGATCCGCCGCACCTGCGTGCCCGCACCGGCGGTCGAGCAGGTTGAGGACCAGTACGAGTACAGGGCCAGGTTCGTGTCGGTGATGTGCTTGCCCTTGAACGCCGACACGTCGAACTTCAGGTACGACCGCGCCTTGGTCGTACCGGCGTCGTAGGTCCCGGACTTGAGCTCGGTGGACGAGACCTGCGAGTCGGGGTAGTTGGTCGCGACCCAGGTGTCGGTGGTGACCGCGAGCGTCGAGGTCGGGTCGACGGTGACCGGGTAGGTCAGGTCCTGCTCGAAGTAGGCCGGGTCCGGGGTGAGGACAAGCGTCTGCGAGCCGTCCTTGCCGGTCTCGATCTCCGTGTCGACGGGGGCGAGGTGCTTCGACTCGCCGGACCGCTTGTCGACGGACGCGTCCCACATCATCGGCGCCGGAGCCTCGGCCACCAGCTTGCCGCTGCCGTCCTTCAGCAGCAGGTGCCCGGAGGGGGCCTCGGAGAGCTTCAGCCCGTCGAGGTGGACCGGGATCCGGTAGACCGGCGCGCTGTCGGGCGCCTTCGCGAGGATCACGTACTGCGAGAAGCCCTGCGAGAGCGCGGTGACGGTCAGGGTCTCGCCGTCACCGAGGTCGTACGAGGCGGTGTCGCCCTTGGCCTTCGGCTCGGGGAGCTTCTCCGCCCACCCCAGCCCGAAGGACTTGCCCCCCTTGGTGACCGACGCCAGCTCCCGGTCACCGCCGTCCGAGATCTCGATGTCGGCCACCGCGGTCCCCGGCTCCAGCGCCGCCCCGGTGTCCGTCAGCGAGGTGTCGATGTCCCGCCATGTCCCGTCCCGCTCGACGCGTACGGGCGCGGCGTGGACGGTGGTCTGGAGCTGCCCGTTCGGCAGCGCGTAGGTCGTGGTCGACTCCGTACGCGCCGACAGCACCTCGATCTTCCGGTTCGTCATCCGGGCCATCAGCAGCGCCGCGGACTCGGTGTCGGCGGACGTGGCCGTCGGCTTGGCGGTCTTGGCCCGAGTGGTGGTGGTCGTGGTGGTGGTCGTGGTGGATGACGCGAACGCCTGTCCTGTCGTCAACGACACCACGGCGGTCTCGGCCGCCAGTGCGAGCGCCAGCACCCAGGCCGTGCGTCTCAGCACGTGTCTCATCTCTGCCCCCTCTTGTGAAAGGAGTCCAGAGATTATGAGTATTTCGAGAAAGGGGAATGGCTGGTACGGACCTTGCGTCAGCTCAGTTTTCCCTCAAGTGACTTGCCATCCGACAGGGCGACTTGACGGGGCACCCCGAAAGTTGTGAGCGAACCAGGCGCCTGCCGTGCGCGAAAAGGACATCAGTCGCAGACAGATCCCTCACATGTAAGGAAGGAGGCGAAAGGAATGGCTTATTCCGTAAAAATTTTACCAAGATCCGTTATGGAATCGTGATCGACCGCGGCGGCATCAAGCGGCATCAAGAGTCAGTCCCCAACGGATGGTCGTCGATATCGAGACGACGCGCGCGACAGCGTGCAGTCCGCCCGACGCGGACGTGCCCCGACCCTGCGGGCGGAGCACGTCCGCGCCGGGCGGTGTCCTCACCGCCGATCCGGGGCCGCCGCCTCCAGTTCCGCCTCGATGAGGTCGGCCGCCCGTCGCGTGCCGCCTTCCTGCGCCATCTGCTCCTGGATCTCCCGCAGTCGACGTGCGACCTCGGGATCACCGGCGAGCGACAGGACCGCCTTCCGCAGCGTCCCGGCGGTCGCCTCCTCCATCGGCACGTGACGGGCGACACCGAGGGCCTGGAGCATGTCCGCGTTGCCGAACTGGTCGACAGCCTGGGGTACGGCGGCCATGGGCGTCGCGGTGGCGAGTCCCTCCTGACTGCCGCCCGCTCCGGCGTGCGTGATGAAGGCGTCGGCCTGCCGCAGTACCGCCAACTGCGGTACCCAGTCCCGCACTTCCACGTTCCCCGGGACGTTCCCGAGTTCGGCCGGGTCGACGTGCCTGCCGATCTGGAGCACGACGTGCCAGCCGGGCAGGTCACCGAAGGCCTTGACGCACTCGCGGTAGAAGTCGGGCTGCTTGGTGAAGGCCGAGCCCAGCGAGACGAGGAGGACCTTCTCCGCGTCCGCCGGCCGCTGCCAGTCGCCCTGTGCCGCTCGGTCGCCCTGGCAGGCGCCGACGAAGCTGTGCACGCTCTCGTCGACCCGGTCGGCGTTCGGCTGGAGCGCCTTGGGGATCAGGACGATGGAGCGGGCGGGGCGGCCGACGAACGGGTCGGGGTGCTGGGTGATCCCGTTCTCCTCCAGCCAGGCGTGGAAGCGGGCGTAGTACGCCTTTCCGCGCTCGGTCTTCCTGGGCTCCGCCCACGTCGGCTCGCCGACCTCCTCCTCGTAGCCGTCCCAGGCGACGAGGTTCGGTGAAAGCGAGATGGCGGGGACGCCCCAGCGGTGGGCGAGGACGCGGGCCGGGTACGAGGTGATGTCGTGCAGCACGAGGTCCGGCTCGTCACCCTCGTACACCTTGATGAGCTGCGGCAAGGCCTGGATCGCGTCGTGCAGGAAGGGCTCCACGTTGTCCAGCAGCGTGGTCCCCCACGCCTCCGGGTCGGCGTCGGGGCCCGGCAGCGTCGAGTGCCACAGCTTGGGCTCCGCGCCGGTCTCGGCGACCTTCTCCGCGAGCGCGGGCGGGATCGCGTACGTCACCCGGTGGCCGCGGGCCACCAACTCGCGGATCACTTCGAGGCTGGGGTTCACGTGGCCGTGGGCGGCGATGGAGAACATGGCGATGTGGGAGGTCATGACGCGACCATAGACGAGACGAGACGTATCGTGCAACTTACTTTCCTTCCGTGAGGACCCGGTGCAGCCTGAGCCACTGATCGGGGGTGGCGGCGCCGACGAGCGCGCGTGGGTCGAGACCGGCGTCGCGGAACGCGGCGTCCACGCTTCGGCGCGGATGGGCCCGGCGCAGCGACGCGTGCAGCGAGCCGCCCGCCCCGGAGAAGCCCAGCTCCACCAGACCCCGCCAGCCGCGGTACGCCGCCGGGCCGAGGAGCGCCGTGCGACGCCGCTCGACCCGGATGATCCCGGCGTCCACGCGCGGCACCGGCCGGAAGCGGCGGCGGTCGACGCGCCCGAGGAACCGCCACTCGTAGCGCGGCCAGGTGCGGATGGTCAGCAGACTCCAACTCCCGTAGTTCCCGGTGCGCTTGCGCGCGTATTCGAGCTGGGTGAGGAAGGTGGCGTCGGTCAGTTCCGCGGCGCGCAGACACCAGTCGACGACGGCCGCGGTCCGGGAGAAGGGCACGTTTCCGGCGACCGAGAAGGGAGTGCCCGGGGGCCGGACGGTGAGGAAGTCGGCGTGCACGACCCGGACTTGGGGCCGGTCGGCGCAGCGGGAGCGGAGACCGGGTACGAGTCCCGGATCGATTTCGTAGGCGCGCAGCTCCCGGCAGCGGGGAGCGAGCGCGGTCGTCAACGCGCCTTTTCCCGCGCCCACTTCGAGCAGCAGCGGGGCCTGTCGCTGGTGCGGGACGGCGAGACAGGCGATGCGTTCGGCGGTCGCGCGATCGGCCAGGAAGTTCTGCGAGAGCGCGCGGGAAACGTGTGTGGGGCGGGCCATGGCCTGCGGTCCTTGTCGTCCGTGAAGGGCCCTTCCGCGAACGGCAGAAGGGCATGAGGGCAGACGAAGGCCCCGACCGGAGACAGGAGAAGAACGCACACGTTCGCGGGCACGCGTCAGAGGCGTGCCCGTTTCAGGGCGTACGTGAAGGGGATGCCGCCACGGTCGAACCGTCAGCGGGCGTTGCTCCCCGGGCCGGTCAGGGCACCGGGGCCGCGACGCATCCGGATGGAGTACGTGCAGGCCCGGCCGAGACCGGAGCTGTAGATCGCGTTGATTCCCACGGACGCCACGCTAGGCGGGCCCGGACGAGGGGACAACCGGTTTTCCGCCCGGCCGGAAGCCGCGGACGGGCCCTTCAGCGCTGATAGCGAGCGAGAACCAGATTGCCGTCCTCCACCAGCCGTTCGCGCAGTTCGTCGAGGTCGATCGCCCCGCTGTAGTACTCCTGGAACGCGGGTGTGGCGACCTTGTCCTTCCACTCCGGGTAGCCGCGTACGGACTGGGCGGGGGCGGAGCGGAGGTGCTCGGCGAGGGCGGTGCCGATCGCCCAGTCGTCCTTCGCCGTCCGCAGGGCCGGGTCCTTCAGCGCCTCCGTACCGGTGGGCAGCATCCAGTCCCCGAGGGCGAGGCGGACCATGTTCGCGGGCCGGAGGAGGAAGTCGACGAACTCGGCGGCCTCCGCCTTGTGCGGGCTGTCCTCGGCGATGGACAGGGCCTGCGGGCTGACACCCTGGGTCAGCCCGTCGGCGCCGGCCGGCGCGGGCAGCACCCGCCACTCGAAGCCCTCGGGCGCCTGCTGCGCGATCTGCTGACGGTACGAGAAGCCGAGCGGGACCATCGCGTACCGGCCGCCGAAGAACCCGGGCAGCGTGTCGGAGCCGCCCATGCCGAGCGTGCTGCCGGACGCGCTCCGGTCGGTGTTCACCTGGTCGTGCACGGTCCTCGGCATGACCTCGTCGTCGGCGCCGAAGCGAATCTCCACCTTGTCGTCCTCGCCCCGGTGGAACACCTGCCCGCCGGAGGAGAGGGAGAGGTTGAGGGTGGCCGAGACCGGGTCCTTGAGCGGCCAGGCCACGCCGTACTTGCCATCACCGCTCAACTCCCTTGCCACGGACCGGAACTCGTCCCATGTCCAGGGCTCCTCGGGGGTCGGCACGCGCACCCCCGACTCCTCGATCCAGGTCGCGTTGGCAATCAGGACGCGCGGCTCCTGGAGGAACGGCACGCCGTAGACCCCCTCCCCGAAGGTCACCGTCTCCCAACTGCGCTGCGGTATGTCGGACGTGAGCCGCTCGGGCAGCAGCTCGCGCAGGTCGGCGAGATAGCCGCCGTACGCGAAGTCCGCGAGGTCGTCCGAGGCGTCGTGGATGATGTCGGGCGCCTCACCGCCCTCGAAGGAGGTGAGCAGCTGGTCGTGGACGCTGTCCCAACTCCCCTGCACGTACTCGACCTTGACGTCGGGGTGAGTGGCGTTCCACTCCTCCACCAGCTCCTTGTTGACCTCGACGGACTCCTCCTGCCAGGCGAGGGACTGGAAGCGGAGGGTGATCCGGCCGTCGTCGGATTCCCTGCCGCCGCCGGTGCAGCCGGTGGCCAGCACGCACAGGACCAGCGCCAGGAGCCGCCTCGTACGCATCAGCTCTTCACCGCCCCGGCCAGCATCCCGCCCGTGATCCGCCGCTGGATGATCGCGAAGATGACCAGGGAGGGGAGCGTCGCGAGGAAGGCCGCGGCGGCCAGCGGGCCGAGGTCCACGGCACCCTCCGCGCCGATGAAGTGGGTGAGGACGACCGGCAGGGTCTGTTTCTCCGGGGTCTTGAGCAGAACCAGCGCGAAGAAGAACTCGTTCCACGCGGTGATGAACGCGAACAGCGCCGTCGCCACGATCCCCGGCGCGAGCAGCGGCGCGGTCACCGACACGAGTGTCCGCAGCCGCCCCGCCCCGTCGACCGCCGCCGCCTCCTCCAACTCGGCGGGCACGGCCCGTACGTATCCGACGAGCATCCACAGCGCGAACGGCAGCGCCCACACGACGTACACCATCACCAGCCCCGGGACGGAATTGATCAGCCGGAGGTTCTTCAGCACCAGGAACAGCGGGATGATCACCAGCACGAACGGGAACGCCTGGCTGACCACCACCCACCCCGTGGCCGCCCGCGCGAGCAGCGTGCGGTGCCGGGCCATGACGTACGCCATCGGGGTCGCGATCAGTACGGCCACGACCGCCGTGCCGAGCGCCGCGGCCAGGGAGTTGAGGGCCGCCTCCAGCAGCGGCTGCTCGTCGAAGGCCTGGCGGAAGTTGGCGAGGGTGGGGTCCTCGGGGATCCAGGTCGGGTGCAGACTGCCCAGCTCGCGCGGGGGTTTGAAGGAGGTCGAGATCAGCCAGAGGAAGGGGAAGGCGAGGAAGACGAGGTACGCGAGGAGGGCGACGTACTGCCCCGCGCGGGCCCCTTTGCCGGTCTTCACGTGTCCTCGCCTCCCCTCAGCCGGCCGACCAGATGGAGGGCGAGGACCACCGCGATCACCGCGACCATCACACACCCCATCGCCGCCGCGTACCCGAACTGCCCGTAGCGGAAGGCCTCTTCGTACGCGAAGAGCATGGGCAGGCGGGTACGGCCGCCCGGGCCGCCGCTGGTCAGGACGTACACCAGGGCGAACGAGTTGAAGTTCCAGATGAGGTTGAGCGCCGTGATCGCGAGCGCGACCGGGCGGAGGGCGGGCCAGGTGACCGTGCGGAAGCGCCGCCAGGCACCGGCGCCGTCCATCGCGGCGGCCTCGTGGAGTTCGCGCGGGGTGTTCTGCAGGCCGGCGAGGAGGGCCACGGTGGTCGTCGGCATGCCCGCCCAGACGCCGACGACGATCACCGCGGGCAGGGCGGTGGCGAGCCCGCTCAGCCAGTCGCGGCCGTCGCCGAGGCCGAGGTCGCGGAGGGTCTCGTTGAGGACACCCGCGTCGGGGTGGTAGACGAGCCGCCACATGACGCCGACGACGACCTCCGGCATCGCCCACGGGACGATCGCGAGGGCCCGCGCCAGCCAGCGCAGGCGCAGGTCCTGGTTGAGCAGGAGCGCGAGGCCGAGCGCGAGCAGGAACTGCGGCACGGTCACCCCGACCGCCCACACCAGACCGATGCGGAACGACTCCCAGAACAGCGTGTCCTGCGCCAGATCACGGAAGTTGAGCGTCCCGATCCACTGTGTGGGCGCGGTCCGGCCCGACTGGGAGTCGGTGAACGCCAGCGCGATCCCGTAGAGCAGCGGTCCGACGCTGAGGACGAGGATCGGGATCAGCGCGGGCAGGACGAGGAACCAGGGGCCGTGGTCGACGGCCCGGCGCTCCCGGCCCGCACCCGGCGGACGACGCTTCGCCAGTCGCGGTCTTGGTCGCGGTCGCGATCGCCGTCGTGGTCGCCTCGTCGTCGAGGTCGCCGGTGTCACGGAAACTGCTCCTTTGGGCGGCTCCTGACGTTCTGGCCGCCCGAGCGGCCTCCGTCATGGTGCTGAGGGAGCGTCAGGTCGTCAAGACACCGCGCACACGGTCCGACCTGTGCGAATGCGACACTGGCGGGTGATTGGCGGGAACACGACGGTCCGTACGGGTGGGACTTCCGTACGGGCGTACGGACGCACGGGTGCACGGGTGCGCGAAGACGGAGGGGACGGATGGACGAGGCACGGGCGCGGGACGTACTCGCCGGGGCCGGGCTCGGGCGGGACGCGGAGCTGCTCGCGCTGGGCGAGAACGCGGTGTTCGGAGCCGGTGACCTGGTCGTCAAGGTGGGCCGCGACGCCGAACTCCTCGACCGTGCCCGCCGTGAGCTGGACATCGCCCTCTGGCTCGCCGAGGCGGCGGTCCCCGCGGTGCGGGCGGCCGAGCCGAAGCCGCTGCTGGTGGAGGGGCACCCGGTGACGGTGTGGCACCGGCTGCCCGATCCGGTACGCCCCGCCGAGCCCAGGGATCTGGCCGAACTGCTGCGGGTGGTGCACGCCCTGCCCGCTCCGCCCTTCGCGCTGCCGCGCCGCGAACTGCTCGGTGGCGTGGAGCGCTGGCTGCGCCTCGCGGGCGACGCGATCGACCCGGCGGACGCGGACTATCTGCGTGAGCGCCGCGACGGCTTCGCCTCGGCCGCCGCCGGGCTCGTCCCGCAGCTGCCGCCGGGCCCGATCCACGGCGACGCGCTGCCCCGCAATGTGCACGTCGGCCCCGGCGGTCCCGTCCTGGTCGACCTGGAGACCTTCTCCTCCGACCTGCGCGAGCACGACCTCGTGGTCATGGCCCTGGCCCGTGACCGCTACGGGCTCCCGGCCGAGGCGTACCGCTCCTTCACGGCCACGTACGGCTGGGATGTGCGCGAGTGGACGGGTTGCCCGGTGCTGCGGGGCGCCCGCGAGACGGCCGGCTGCGCCTGGGTCGCCCAGCACGCGCCGAGCAACCCCAGGGCCCTCGCCGAGTTCGAACGCCGGGTGGCTTCCCTGCGGGACGGGGACAAGACGGTGCGCTGGTATCCGTTCTGAGGCCAGGGGTTCTGCGGCCTGGTTTCCGAGGCCCGGCGTTCTGCGGCCTGCTGTTCTGCGGCCTGGCGTTCTGCGGCCTCAACGGGGCTGGGGTGAGCGGGAGTTGGCCTCCGGTCGCGGCTCCGGCTTCTCGGTGTCCCGGTCGCGGATGGTCGCCGCCGCACCGCGCAGTTCCGCGAGGACCGTCCGGACGGCTCTGCGGGCCGTGCGCTCGGGGCGGTGGAGCGCGTCGATGTGACGTCTGGCCTGGACTCCGGCGAGCGGCCGGAGGACGAGCGCGGGATGCGGGGGCATGGTCCAGCGCGGCAGCAGCGCGATCCCTCCCCCGGCGGCCACGGCCTCGGCGACCACCGTGAACTCGTTGACGCGGTGGGCGAGACGGAGACGGCGGCCCGCCGCGGCCGCGATGGCCTCGATGGTGGCGAACACCGGGAAGCCGTCGTGCGCGGTGATCCACTGCTCGTCGGCCACGTCCCGCGGGTACAGCCGTCGCTTGGCGGCCAGCGGATGGTCGGCGGGCATCGCCACGTCGAGCGGTTCGCGCAGCAGCGTGGTCGAGGTGACCGTGCGCGGCCACGGCGGGGCGTGGTCGAGACGATGGGCGAGTACGAGGTCGTACTCCCGGGTCAGCCTGGGGAAGTCGTCCTGTGCCACGTCCGCGTCGGCCAGCGCCGGCCGCGGCTTGCCCGGTCCGGCGAGACCTCGCAGCAGCAGGGGGAAGAACGCCAGTCCCGCGCTGTGGAAGGCCGCCACCGACACCTCGCCGTCCGGCTCGTCCACGAACGCGTCCACGACATGCCGGGCCCGCGCCAACGCGCTCTCCACTTCGATGGCGACGCCCGCCAGGGCCTGCCCGGCGTCAGTGAGCACCAGCCGCCGCCCGTCCTTCTCGGTGAGCGGGACGGGGATCGAGCGCTGCAGCAGCCGCAGTTGCTGAGAGATCGCCGACGGGGTCACCAGCAGCGCATCGGCGACCGCGGTGACACTGCCCAGTTCGCCCAGCTCCCGCAGGATCCTCAGCTGCCGTTCATCCATCGGCCCATCATAGGGACAATGATGTAGGGAGGCTAAAAGATCCTTTTAGAAAGTGGCCCTGGGCTTCAGGTACGCCGGTGATGCACGGTGGGCGCATGCCCGATCCCCGCCACCGCGGTCCCGACCGCGACCTCCGCCGTGACCCTCGTCGTACCGACGCGGTCCTCCTTCTGGTCGCCCTCGTCTGGGGCTCCAGCTATCTCTCCGCCCAGACCGCCACCACCGCCCTCCCCGTCCTGCTGGTCCTCTTCGCCCGGTACTTCCTCTCGGCGCTCGCCTGCCTCGGCCTGACCGCCGCCCGGCGCGGCCCCGGACACAAACCCCGGCGGTGGACCCGCGACGAACTCCGGGCCGGTCTGCCGCTGGGCGTCACACAGGCCGCCGTCCTGGTTGTGGAGACATACGGCGTCGCCCACACCAGCGCCGCCAACGCGGGCCTCATCATCAGTCTGACCATCGTCCTCACTCCTCTCCTCGACCGCTCGGGCCGTCGCGGCGGTCTGCCTCCCGCCTTCTACGGTGCCGCCGGGGTGTGCGTCCTGGCCGTCGGCCTCCTCATGTCCGGCAACGGCTTCCACGCTCCCCGGCTCGGTGATGTGCTGATGCTGGGCGCCGCGGTCGTGCGGGCCGGGCATGTGGTGCTCGTCGGACGGCTCACCGCCGGCCGGGCGATCCGTCCGCTGCACCTGACGGGGGTGCAGACCCTGGTCGGCACGGCGCTGTTCCTGCCGTTCACCGCGCGCGACCTCCCGACTCTGGCCCGCGCCGACGCCGCGACCTGGGCCCAGCTGCTCTATCTCGCCCTGTTCTGCAGCGTGTTCGCCTTCCTGGCGCAGACCTGGGCGATCCAGCGCACCTCCGCCAGCCGGGCCGGCCTGCTGCTGGGCACCGAGCCGATCTGGGCCGCCGCCGTCGGCATCGCCCTCGCCGGCGAGCACTTCACCCCGCTCACCGGCCTGGGCGCGGCCCTGATGGTCGCCGGCACCTACTGGGGGCAGGCCGTGGAACGCGCCCACCGCGCGACCACCGAGCCGCCCCGCCCCGGAGCCGCCGAGGCCCGGAGCGACGCCATCGTCCCCCGCAGAGCAGACGGCACCGCCCGCCGCGCCGCCGAGCTCCAGAAGGCGGACGGACGCGAGCGAGCCGACGGAGCCACCGCCATCAGCACCGAAGGCACCGACGGCACCGACGGCACCGACAACAACCGCGCCGAAGAGGACCCCGCATGCCGCACCACGACACCTATCAGCGCCTGATCACCCTGCTCGACACCTCCTCCGTCGAGTACCGCCTCATCGACCACGCACCCGAGGGCGCCACCGAAGCCGTCTGCGCGCTGCGCGGGCACCCGGAGTCCGAGGCCGCGAAGTGCATCGTGCTGCGGGTCAAGGTCGACCGGAGGACCACCCGTCATGTCCTCGCGGTCGTCCCCGGGGACCGGCGCGTGGACCTGGACGCCGTCCGGGAGCTGTTCGCCGCCCGCTATGCCGGCTTCTCGGACGCGGCCACCGCCGAGCGGCTGGCCCGCTCCGTGCCCGGCACGGTGCTCCCGTTCAGCTTCGACCCCGAGCTCGAACTCGTCGCCGACCCGGACGTCGTCGCCCAGCCACGGCTCTACTTCAACGCAGCCCGGCTCGACCGCTCCCTGGTCATCTCGGGGGCCGACTACGAACAGCTGGCCAAGCCCCGCGTGGAGCGCATCGCCGGCCAGGCGTAGAAACCAAGGACCTAAGCGGGTCCAGCGAAGTCCAGTGCGGTTCGACAGCGCCCCAAAGGAGCGCGGGGCGGTGACATCAGCGGCTCCGCCGCGGGGCACGACCAGCCACGACGGGCCCGCAGGTGATGCACCGGACTTCCAGCGGAGCGCTTAGGCCGCCGTCTCGTCCGCCAACTCCCGCAGCGGCCACGCCGAGTCCACCACCGCGTCCGTCTCCCCCTTGCGGCGCAGGAAGTTCTGGAAGTCCGCCGCCCACTCGGCGTACCACTCGATCTGGCGGCGGTGCAGCTCCGCCGGGCCGAGGGCCGCGACCTTGGGGTGGCGCTCGGCTATCGCGCGGGCGAGCCGGGCCGCGGCCAGGGCGTCGGCCGAGGCGTCGTGGGCGGAGTCGAGCGCGACGCCGTACTCCGCGCAGACCGCTTCGAGGTTGCGCTTGCCGCGGCGGTAGCGGTCCACGGAGCGGTCGATCGTGTACGGGTCGATGACGGGTGCGGGGTGGAGGCCGCCGAGGCGCTCGCGCAGCGAGGGCAGGCCGTGGCGGCGCAACTCCGCCGAGAGGAGCGTGAGGTCGAAGGCCGCGTTGTAGGCGACGACCGGGACGCCCGTCTTCCAGTACCCGGTGAGGACGTCCGCGATCGCGTCCGCGACCTGGTCGGCCGGTCTGCCGTCGGCCGCCGCGCGGTCGTTGCTGATGCCGTGGACGGCCACCGCCTCCGCCGGGATCTCCACGCCCGGGTCGGCCAGCCACTCCCGGCGCCCCATCGGCTCCCCATCCTTGACGTCGATCACCGCCCCCGTGACGATGCGCGCTTCGCGCGGGTCCGTCCCGGTCGTCTCCAGGTCGAAGCCGATCAGCAACTGCCGGTGCCAACCCATGGTGGCCCCCCTTCTTGGTGGTGCTTTCCCCCAGTGGTCTCCACGATCCCATGTGCCACTGACAATCAGAGGACCGCGTTCCGCTTAGCGGTGCGCCACCCTGTCACGCCACCCGGTCACGGCACCAGTTGCCCCCGCGTCAGGACACCGGCCGCGAGTCGGCCCACGCCACCTCGAACTCCTCGCGGTATGTCTCGAAAAGCCCGCCTTCGCCGGTCTCGTCCGCCTTGAGCACCCGCCCGCCGCCGCGCAGGACGAGCACCGGTCCCTCCATCCCCCGGGTCCGGCGCAGATACGACTGGACGACGGCGACACCGTCCGAGCCGTCGCCGTCCACGAGATACGCGGTGAAGCGGGGCGTCTCGTCGAAGACCTGGATCTCGAAGGCGCCCGGGTCACGCAGCTTGGACCGCACCCGGCGCATGTGCAGGATGTTCATCTCGACGGCTCGGCTCAACTCGCCCCGCTTGATGCCCAGTTCACGTTCGCGCCGCTTGACCGCACTGGACGCGGGGTTCAGGAACAGCAGCCGTACCCGGCAGCCCGACTCGGCGAGGCGTACCAGCCGTCGCCCGGAGAAGTTCTGTACGAGCAGGTTCAGGCCTATCCCGATGGCGTCCAGGCGGCGGGCCCCGCCGAACAGGTCCTCCGCCGGGAACCGGCGCAGCAGCCGTACGCGGTCGGAGTGCACGGCCACGACGTCCGCGTACCGGTCGCCGACGAGTTCCTCGACCGCGTCGACGGGCAGCCGGCGGGCGGAGGGCACGTCGCTGCCCGCGCCGAGGATCTCCAGCAGCCGCGCCGAGGCCCGCTCCGCCTGGGCGAGGACGGCCTCCGACAGCGCCCGGTTGCGGGAGACCACGTTCCGGGTCACTTCCAGCTCGTCCAGGGCGAGTTCGACGTCGCGGCGCTCGTCGACGTACGGCTCGAAGCACGGCCAGTGCTGCACCATCAGCTCGCGCAGCTGCGGCAGGGTGAGGAAGCTGAGCACATTGTCGTCGGCGGGGTCCAGCAGATAGCCCTTGCGGCGGCTGACCTCGCGTACGGCGACCGCGCGCTGCACCCACTCCTGTCCGGCGGGTCCCGCGGCGGCGACCACCCAGTCGTCGCCGTGGACGGGTTCGTAGATGGGGCGCAGAACAGCGGCCACGACCGCGCGCAGCCGCTGTTCGACGAGGTTCAGCCAGATGTAGGCGCGGCCGGCCCGCTGGGCGCGGGTGCGCACCTCGCGCCAGGCGTCGGCGTTCCAGTCCAGTTCCGGACCGATGGATCCCATTTCCATCGGCCGTGCCAGGGACACCGCGCCGGGTGGGACATCTGTGGAGTTCCCCTCGTGACCCTCGTCACCAGGAGGCAACTCCAGCCCTCCCGAGCCCACCCACGCACCGCCTTCCGCTCCCCCGAGCTCTCCCCTACGCAACGATCAAGGAAGGGTACTCCGGGAGTGGGCGGCGGTGCAGCCGGATGGACGGGTAGTTTCTCAACGACCGGGCCGTACATGGCCGTTCTGACCCTTGAGGTCGGCGGGAGTGAGCGGATTCATAGCGGTGACGTCGCGAGGGGCGATCGAGAAGCCCTGCCAGTGGACCGGCATGGGCTGCTGGTCCTCGTCGCGCGCGACGTGGTGGAAGCCGACGTTGACCCAGACGACGGGGTGGGTCAGGGTCTGTCCGTCGACCCACCGGTCGACGGACTTTCCGGCGCCGGCGGCGCAGTTGCGGATGTTGTTGCTGGCGAACTGTTCACACTTCTTGTACTGGGTGAAGTAGACGTCGTGCCTGGTGTAGCTGCGCCCGGGGTACTTGGTGGTGGCGCCGGGGACGATCTCGTACGACCGGGCGTGGCCGTCCTTGTTCTTGCCGGTGTTGCTGACCACCCGCCACCAGCGCATGTTCTTGGCGTTGCCCGCGAGTTCCTTGGTGATCCGGGTGCGGGTCGTCTTGTTGGTGGGGCCCACGTCGCCGCGCGTGGGCGGGGTGACCTTGGAGTCGTACTGCTCGACCCTCTGCTTGGAGGAGCCGTCCAGGCCGAACTTGAGCCGCCAGAAGACGTTGTGGCTGTGGCTGGTGGCGTAGTCCTTGGCGCCCTTGCCGATCGGCCAGCCCCGGCCGTCACCGGCGTCGTAGTCCTCGGGGGCGAGGCTGCCGGTCGCGCCGACGTTCATGTTGATCGTGCCGTCGTCCTGGAAGCGCCACTCGGTCATGTACTCGTACCAGCCGACCTGGTTGACGACGTAGACGAGCAGGTCCTTGCCCTGCTTCTGGTAGACCTTGTTGCCCGTGTCGCCCTGCATGCGGTAGGCGTGGCCGCGCGAGCGGGTCGTGGTGCACAGGCCCTTGACGTTCGGGTGCTCCGGGTCCCAGGCATCGGGGACCTTCACGGTCTTGATGGTGCCCCCGGGGCATTCGGACGGCTTCAGATTCATCAGGCCCTGGCCGAAGCCGAAGCTCGTCAGGTCGTCGTACTCGGCCGTTCCGTCGTCGTACGGGACGTGTATCTGGCCGAGCTTGCCGCTGGAGAGGACCTTGATGGGGCGGGCCTCGCCCGGGGGCTGGTACGAGACGTTCTCCAGGACGAGCCCGGCCTCGCGCTCGTAGCGCCAGCACATCCGCCAGGTGGTGCCGGTGGAGAGCTTCCGCTCGATCCGGTACGCCGCACTGCAGCCGGGGCCCGCCGCGGGGGCGGCCTTGGGTGCGTCCTGGGGCTGGGCGGTGGCCGGGCCCGCGGCCGTGGTCAGGCCGGCGGTCAGGGCGGCGACGGTGAGACCCACCGCCGTCCGGCCGCGGGCACGGCTGATTCTGTTCGCGCGCATGACGAAGTGATCTCCTTGCAGGGATCAGAGAGTTCGGAAAGTGGATGGCCCCGGGTCGGGAGCAGGCCGGAAAAATGTGGACGGACGCGGCTCGGGCGGACCGGTCGCGGCCGCCGCGCCGGCTCAGCCGAGCTTGCCGACTGTGCGGGCGCTCAGGTCGATCACCAGGTCACGGCTGTCGATCCAGGGCCCGTTCTTGACCTTCGGGAAGAGGCGCACGCACCGGTGCTCGCCGCAGCCGACGAGGTGCTCGGGCGTGCTCCCCGGCACGGCGTGGTAGACCATGCCCTTCAGCAGCAGCTGGTCGGGCGAGGTGAGCTCCTTGCCGGTGGCGTCCTTGAAGTCGGCCTTGAGGCCGGCGCCGAGCGGGTCGGCGATCAGGAGCTGCGCGGCCTCCACCAGCTCGGGGTGGCCGAAGGGTGGCTGGACCCCCTGCTGGGTGCTGGTCCGCTCGACCTTGCCGGTGTCGAGGTTGACGGTCTTGGTGACGAGCGTGTCGTCCTTGTAGTCGTAGAACGTGACGTCCGCGCGCCGGGGCGCGTTCGGGTCGTCCAGTTCGTCCTCGTCCGGCTCGGCGAGGCCGACGCCGATGCGCTGGGGCCCGCGCTCGCCCTCCACGTTCTCACTGGCTCTGAACAGCTGCCGGTCCAGTGCGATCCGCTCGATCCGGGCCGTCTCGTCGTCGGTGAGCGGGTCGCGGCCCGTGCCCTTGTCGCCGTCCTCCGCCGCCTGCTCGACGACACCGGGCCGCACCGGCTGGGACTGACCCTGCTCCTGTCCCTGGCCCTGCCCCTCCCCGGTCTGCTGGGCGGTCGCGCCGTTCGTGCCACCGGAGTCCTCGGCCCCCGCCGACCCCGGCAGCGTGATCCCGACCATCAGGGCCGTCCCGGCCACCGCGATCCCCGTACCCGCCACCACCTTTCCCAGATGGCCGCGTATTACTTTTCGCACATTTCCCCCTACTCCTCCTGTAATCTCCGGGAGTTTTCCGGGTCCCGCATGTTCGGCATACCGCGTATGCGCTGGTCGATCGGTAAGAGGGGCGTAAGTCGTAGGTGGTTCCATCACTTTGAGGGAGACTCGGCACGGAGTCGCCCCCAAGGGCGCGCGACAACTGGAAGAGTCGTATCCATGCAGGTCTGGCCTGGACAGGCGTATCCGCTCGGTGCCACGTACGACGGCGCCGGGACCAATTTCGCGGTCTTCTCGGAGACCGCCGACCGAGTCGAGTTGTGCCTGCTGCACGACGACGGCTCGGAGACGGCGGTGGAGCTGAGGGAGTCCGACGCGTTCGTACGGCACGCGTATCTGCCCGGGGTGATGCCGGGGCAGCGCTACGGCTTCCGCGTGCACGGCCCGTACGCGCCGGAGCGCGGGCTGCGCTGCAACTCCGCGAAGCTGCTACTGGATCCGTACGCGCGTGCGATCAGCGGGTCGATCACCTGGGGGGAGGAGGTGTACGGCTATCACTTCGGGGCGCCCGACAAGCGCAATGACCTGGACTCGGCGCCGCACATGATGACCTCGGTCGTGGTCAACCCGTACTTCGACTGGGGCGACGACCGGCGGCCGCGCACCGAGTACCACCACACGGTGATCTACGAGGCCCATGTGAAGGGCCTGACCATGCAGCACCCGGGGCTGCCGGAGGAACTGCGCGGCACCTACGCGGCGCTCGCGCACCCGGCGATCATCGAGCACCTGACCGAGCTGGGTGTCACGGCGCTGGAACTGATGCCGGTCCATCAGTTCGTCAACGACCACCGCCTGGTGGAGACGGGCCTGAACAACTACTGGGGCTACAACACGATCGGTTTCTTCGCCCCGCACAACGCGTACGCCTCCTGGGGCGACCGCGGGCAGCAGGTGCTGGAGTTCAAGTCGGCGGTCCGGGCGCTGCACGAGGCCGGGATCGAGGTCATCCTGGACGTGGTCTACAACCACACGGCGGAGGGCAACCACCTGGGGCCGACGCTGTCCTTCAAGGGCATCGACAACCCGTCGTACTATCGGCTCACCGACGATCCCCGCTACTACATGGACACCACGGGGACCGGCAACTCCCTGCTGATGCGCTCACCGCACGTACTGCAGCTGATCATGGACTCGCTGCGCTACTGGGTCACCGAGATGCACGTGGACGGCTTCCGCTTCGACCTCGCGGCCACCCTGGCCCGGCAGTTCCACGAGGTGGACCGGCTGTCGTCGTTCTTCGACCTGGTGCAGCAGGACCCGGTGGTCTCCCAGGTGAAGCTGATCGCCGAGCCGTGGGACGTCGGCGAGGGCGGCTACCAGGTGGGGAACTTCCCGCCGCTGTGGACCGAGTGGAACGGCAAGTACCGGGATACCGTACGAGACCTGTGGCGGGGCGAGCCGCGCACGCTGGCGGAGTTCGCGTCCCGGCTGACCGGCTCCTCGGACCTCTACCAGGACGACGGCCGCCGCCCGCTTGCCTCCATCAACTTCGTGACCTGCCACGACGGGTTCCCCCTGCACGACCTCGTCTCGTACAACACCAAGCACAACCACGCCAACGGCGAGGACAACCGCGACGGGGAGAGCCACAACCGGTCCTGGAACTGCGGGGTCGAGGGCGAGACCGACGATCCGGCGGTCCTGGAGCTGCGGGCCCGCCAGATGCGGAACTTCATCGCCACGCTGATGCTGTCGCAGGGCGTGCCGATGCTCAGTCACGGCGACGAGTTCGCGCGCACGCAGCGCGGCAACAACAACGCGTACTGCCAGGACAACGAGCTGTCCTGGGTACCGTGGCCGGACACCGACGGCAACAGTGACGGCCGCAGCCGCGAGATGCTCGGCTTCGTGCGCGCGATGGTGTGGCTGCGCAAGGACCACCCCGTCTTCCGGCGGCGCCGCTTCTTCCACGGGCGGCCCGTCGAGGGCACCCACGACGAGCTGTCCGACATCGCCTGGTTCACCCCCGCGGGCGAGGAGATGACGCAGCGCGACTGGCACTCCGCGCCGGCCTCGGCCCTGACCGTCTTCCTCAACGGCAACGCCATCTCCGAGCCCGGTGCACGCGGGGAGCGCATCAGCGACGACTCGTTCCTGCTGATGTTCAACGCCTCCCCGAAGCCCCTGGACTTCGTGGTCCCGGTCAACCACGGGCGCCAGTGGCAGGTCGTGGTGGACACCGCCCGAACGGACGGGGTGCCGCCGGGGACGGGGGCGAAGGTGCAGGCCGGGGACCGGCTGACGCTGGTGGACCGGAGCATGGCGGTGTTGCATCGGCCTGCGTAGGGGGCTCGTAGGGTACATAGGGTCCCATGACCCCTGAGGCCTCCACCGCGCCCACCGCGCCCTCCACGCCTTCCTCGCCCTCCGCCCCTTCCGCCCCTTCCTCTACGTATCGCCTTCAGCTGCAGCCGGAGTTCCCCTTCGCCGCGGCCGAGGCCGCCGTGCCGTATCTGGCCTCGCTCGGCGTCTCGCATCTGCATCTGTCGCCCGTGCTGGAGGCGGTGCCGGGGTCGACGCACGGGTACGACGTCGTGGACCACGCGCGCGTGCGGGGCGAGCTGGGCGGCGAGGAGGGGCTGCGGTCGCTGGCGCGGGCCGCGCGGGCGCGGGGGCTGGGGCTGGTCGTCGACATCGTGCCGAACCACATGGCCATGGCCCCGCGCCACAACCGCGCCCTGTGGGAGGTGCTGCGCGAGGGCCCCGCGTCGCGGTACGCGCGGTGGTTCGACATCGACTGGGAGGCGCAGGGCGGCCAGGTGCTGCTGCCGGTGCTGGGGCGGCCTCTCGGGGAGGTGCTCGACGACCTCGTGGTGGACGGGTCCGAACTGCGCTACCACGAGCACGCGTTTCCGCTGCGCGAGGGCACCGAGAAGCTGCCGATGCCCCAGCTCCTGGACGCGCAGTGGTACCGCCCGGGGTGGTGGCGGCTGGCCCGTACCGAGCTCAACTACCGGCGGTTCTTCAGCATTTCGGAGCTCATCGGGGTGCGGGTGGAGGACCCCGAGGTGTTCGAGGCCACCCATGACACGATCCTGCGGCTGCTGCACGAGGGGATCGTCGACGGCCTGCGCGTCGACCACCCCGACGGTCTCGCGGACCCGGACGCGTATCTGCGCCGTCTGCACGAGGCGACCGGCGGGCGCTGGACGGTGGTCGAGAAGATCCTCGCGGAGGGCGAGCCGCTGCCCGCGGCGTGGCCGGTCGCGGGCACCACCGGATACGACGCGCTGCGGCAGGTGGACGGGCTCTTCACGGACCCGGCGGGGGCGGGTGAACTCCTCGGCCAGTACCGGCGTTTCGCGGCCCCGCAGGCCGACCGGGGCGGCCGCTGGGAGGCGACCGTACGGCGTGCCGCGTACAAGGTGATCACGCACGAGCTGGCCACGGAGGTGGACCGGCTCACGCGCGTGGCGCACCGCCTGTGCTCCCGCTCACCGGACCCCGCCCTGCGCGACCACGCGCCCTGGGCGCTGCGCACCGCGCTGTGCGAGCTCCTCGTGCGGATGGAGGTGTACCGGCTGTACGCCTCCGGGGACGCCGCCCTGGTCGTCACGGAGGAGGCCGCGGCCGAGGCGCGCACGGCGTTCACGGTGCCCGAGGAGTCACGGTCCGTCGACGTCGTACGGAACCTGGTGCTCGGCCGCCTCGGGGACGGACCCGCCCAGGTGGAGTTCCGGACCCGGTTCGCGCAGACCTCGTCCGCGCTGCGGGCCAAGTCCGTGGAGGACACGGCGTTCTACCGCTATGTACCGCTGCTGTCGGCGAACGAGGTGGGCGGGAACCCGGGGAGCCCGGCGGTGTCCCCGGAGCGCTTCCACGCGTATTGCGCGCGCGTGCAGCGCGACTGGCCCACCATGGGCACGGTCCTGTCGACGCACGACACCAAGCGCAGCGCGGACGTACGCGCGGCGCTGGCCGTACTGACCGAGTGCCCCGAGCGGTGGGCCGACGTGCTCGCCGAGGTGACCCGCGCGGGTGCGGGCATGCCGGACCCGCAGCTGGCCTGGGCGGCCTGGCAGACGGCGTTCGGGCTCGGCCCGGCCGCCGAGGAGCGCCTCCAGGGGGCTCTGCTGAAACACGTGCGGGAGGCCGGGCTGCACACCGCCTGGACCGAGCAGGACCCCGCGTACGAGCACGCGGTGGCCGACTTCGTCGCCCAGGGTCCGAGCGGCGACACGCGCGTGGCCGGCCTCCGGGACACACTGGAGCCCCATGTGCGGGCGAACGTCCTGGGCGCGGCCCTGGTCCATCTGACGATGCCGGGCGTGCCGGACGTCTACCAGGGCACGGAGGGCGAGTATCTGGCGCTGGTGGACCCGGACAACCGGCAGCCGTTCGCACCCCGGGAGCGGCCCTCGGAGAAGTCCGGGCTCACCGCGGCCGCCCTGCGGTTGCGCGGGCGGCGCCCCGAGGTGTTCGGCGACACCGCGACGTACGAGCCGCTGGCCGCCGAGGGGCCGGCCGCCGCGCACTGTGTCGCCTTCGCCCGCTCCGGAGAGGTGGTCACGGCCGTCACGCGGCTGTCGCTGCGGCTGGCCGATGCGGGCGGCTGGCGGGACACGAGGCTGGCGCTGCCGCCGGGGCGGTGGGCCGATGTCCTCGTACCGGGACGGGCATTCGCGGGGCACGCACGCGTGGAGGAGCTTTTCGAGCGGCTTCCCGTGGTGCTGCTGGAGCGTGCCGGTGACGCTCAGGGGGACTGACCAACTCCGGGAACACCCCCCGGTGGCCCTTCCGGCGGCAAGTGCCTCTGGGCGCCCCCTGGAGCCTCCCCCTTCACCTCCTTGACACCCGAACCGGTCCGTGGAGTACTGCGGAATGCGACGCCGGGCGGACAAGTCGGGGGTGAGTCACCTGCCGGAGCTGCGCTACCCAAGTGTGACGGAACTCGAATCGTCGGTCCGGGGGCTGGTGATACGACGGCCGAACCTGTGCACGCTCCGGCAGATCGGCGTCTCGCGCGCGGGCCGGCCTCTCCGGCTGCTGTCCATCGGCCGCGCACGGCGCGCGGTCCTGGTCGTCGCGGGCGCCCACTCCAACGAGCCGACCGGCGGCTCGACGCTGCTGGCGCTGGCCGAACGGGTCCTGGGCGAGCGTGGGTTGCGGACCGACATCTCGTGGCACTTCCTGCTCTGCGCGGACCCGGACGGAGCGAGCCTGCATGTTACTCCGGCGCCGCGCACCCTGCTCGACTACCACCTCGGGTTCTTCCGCCCGGCCGGGCCGGAGCAGCCGGAGTGGTCGCCGTCGGTGCTGCCGCCGGACCGGCTGCCGCCCGAGACGCGCGCCATCGTCCGGGTCATCGACGAACTGCGCCCCTACCTCCAGGTGACCCTGCACGGCACCGATCTCGGCGGCAGCTGGGTGCAGTTGACGAAGGACGTCCCGGGGCTCGCCGAGCCGTTCGCCAAGTCGGCGGCCGAGCTGAACATCCCGGTGGAGACCGGCGCGTCGGACGCGGCGGGCTGGCCCGCCTCCGGGCCCGGCGTACACGTGATGCCGGACCACGGCTCCGACACGGCGTACCCGATCCTGCCGGACGACGCGCGCAACAGCACCTGGTACCACGCGCACCGCCACGGCGGGCTGACCGCGGTCGTCGAGGTGCCCATGTGGGCGAGCGACCTGGTGGACGATCCGGCCCCGCATCCCGCTCCGGCGGCGGCTCTGCGGCACCTGGGGCGGCGGCTGCTGCGGGACGCGCGGCACGTGGAGCGGGTGCTCGCCGAGGCGCTGCCCCGGCTGCCAGGGCCGGACGGGCCGCTGCTGCGCGCCGCCAAGTGGGCCCTGGACCTGGTGCCGGGGCTCGCCCGGGAGTGGCAGCAGGGCCCGCCGCCGGACACCACGATGGCGTACGTGGGCAGCGTGGACGCGTTCGGGCGCCGGCTGCCGCTGCGGGCCGCCGCGATGCTCCTGCGGGTCCTCCAGGAGGCCGACGACCGGGCCGCGCCCCGGCTGGAACACCTTGTCGCCGTCTGGAGCGACGCCTTCGCCGAACGTTTCAAGGCCCGCTGGGTGCCGCTGGAGAACCAGGTCGAGCACCAGGCCCGCACCGTGGTGGCGGCGGCGCTGTACGCGCGGGACGTGTGAGGGGTGTTGTTGAGGGGCACGCGCGCGTGCCCCTCCGGCCGGCTCAGTCCGACAGCGCGAACACCGCTCCCGTGTGCGCCACCATCTCGCAGGAGTTGGAGAACGCGCGCTCGTACGCGACCCGGCGGCCGTTCCACTCGCCCCGGGCCGAGACGCTGACCGGGGCGTAGACCATGGTGCAGAAGACCTCCTTGGACGGGATCCGGCCGATGTCCCCCTCGGCGGCCCGGAGTTCCTCGCAGGCGCGGGCCGCGTGGGCGTGGCCCTGGGGCGGGTCGCAGAGCAGCAGCGTGCCGCGGGTGTCGCTGGACCGGGAGTCGCCCTCGGTGACGGTGACGTAGAGCCAGTTGCCCGGGACGGTCTCCCCGGGGGCCGCCTGGGCGGTGGCCGCGGCCACCGTGAGGAGGGCGGCCGCCGTCAGCAGGGTGCGCACGCTTCGAGTGGTGTGTGTCATTCCCGGTGCATCGGCACGGCGGCCTCGGAACCCCACTGCGACTCACCCGAATGGGAGTCCACGCGCGCGTGCCGCCCCGCCAGTTCGAACGCGGCGAGCACCACGCGCGTCTGGTACTCGACCTGGCGCGCGACCGGGATCCAGTGCGCCCCGTAGCCGTCGCGGTAGTCGGCGCACCACTCCTTGATGAGCCGGTCGAGCTCGGGCAGCGCACCGGCCGGGTCCCGCCCGGCGCGGGTCACGAGCTGGTGCAGCAGCCCCGCCGTGCGCAGCGCGACCCGGCGTCCCGAGATGCCGAGGGTGGTCAGGCGGGCCGTGTCGAGCGGCGGCAGGGGGCGCGCGGCGGCGTGCGCATCGGGGTCCCAGGAGTCGGCGATACCGGGAACGACCAGTAAATAGTCGTCGACCGGGGCAAGCAGGCGGTCGGCGTCGGGGCCGGCGCCGGCCGAGGGGCGCACGCGCGCGAGGATGCCCTCCAGGAGCCTCGTGTCGCGGCGCAGCGTCCGGCTCACGGTGCGCAGGACCGCGTCGGCGTCCAGCGGTGGTGAGTCGTCCTCCACGGCCGTCACGCCCCACATGGGGGCCTCGATGACGGCGGTCACCGTCCCGTACGGGTGTGGGTGGAACCAGGTGGACTCGACCGCGGCCTCCGTGATGGCGGCGGCCAGGTCGCCCCGGCGCGGCGGCGGGATGCGGTAGACGGCGGGGCCGAGCGTCGGCCAGTACAGGGTGTCGTACGGGCCGAGTTCGCGCGGGATGCCGAGGCGGCGGGCGGCGTGCTCGACACGCCGGTCGAGACCGGGCAGGTCCCGGGTCAGCTCGACGAAGCCGCCGCCGACGTCGACGCCGTGCAGGGAGCACTGGAAGAAGGGCCGCAGTTCGTCCTGGACGTCGAGCAGGGCGCGGGTCTCCGGCAGAACGGCGCCGTCCGCGCCCTCCGGGAGCCACTCGGGCTGTTCCAGGAAGCCCGGACGGAAGAAGTGCCTGAAGTACTGCCCGAGCGTGTACGGGCCCGCCAGCCAGCCCTCGTTGCGGCGCGCGCCGTCGGGGTCGAGGCACAGCAGCAGGTTCCAGGTGGCGTCGGCGCCCTCGCACAGCCGGGGGTCGGCGAGGGCCCGTTCGGCCAGGCGCACGGCCGTGGCGCCGCCCACGGGCTCGTTGGCGTGCGGTCCGGCGACGACGAGGGCGTGGCGGCTGCCGTGGCCCACGGAGAGCAGCCACAGGGGTGTGCCCGCCCGCGAGGTCCCCACGCGGCGCAGTCGCGCGTCCCGTGGGCGGCGGGCGACGAGTGCGGCCGCGCGGGCGCCCAGCTCGTCCACGGTCGGATAGCGGAGGAGTGGCGGCAGGGCGCACCTCCACTATGCGGTGTCGTCGTTTCACCTGGTGTGCATGGTGTACGCACAGTCAGTCACGACTGCGGGGGTACGTCAACACTGTTGAACAGACGGGAAGTTGGGGAACTCGATGCGTAAACCCCAGGCCAGAGCTTGATTCGCGGCCGTGCGCGGTCCGCCGGGGGCTGCTTCCGGGGCCGTACGCCGACCGGCGGGGCTACTCGGCGAAGAGCCGGAACGTCATCCGCCCGAAGCTCACCTGGTCGCCGTTCCGGACGACGGCCGCGCCGATCACACGCCGTCCGTTCACGCTCGTGCCGTTGGTCGAGCCGAGGTCGCGCAGCACCCACAGGCCGCCCTGGCGGCTCAGTTCGGCGTGCACGCGGGAGACCGTCTCGTGGCTGAGGCGCAGCCCGTTGGCGGGGTCGCGGCCGATGCGCAGCGGGTAGCCGTTGCCGGGGTGGGGCAGCAGCAGCTTGGGCAGCCGCTCGGCCCGCCAGGCCCGGCGCAGCTTCACGGTGAAGCCGGAGACCGCCTCGACGGTGCCGAACACCAGCCGGGACCAGCGGCTCTCGGTGGGCAGGTCGGCGGTGAGCGCGGCGAGTTCGTCGGAGCGGCGCGCGGTGAGTGCCAGCTCCATGCGCCGGATGAACGTGTCGTGCGACAACCGGCCCAGGGCGACGCCGTCACGAAGCACCTTCAGGGCCCGGTCGCGCTCCGCGTCGGACAACCGCGCGGGGTACGTGTGGAACTCGAAAGACGACGTCACGCAGGTGATTGTCGGTCAGCGCGGCCGAGGTGTCCAGAAAACGGGGAAACGGCCGCCGCCGCCACGCGGGTCGTCCGGCGGGGCGAATGGGCCGTTTCAGACGCGAATTGATCGCGCTTGGCGCACCATGGACGGGCTACCTCACGATCAGTCGACGCGCCGGCAAAGGAGAACCCGTCCGTGCAGTTCGAGGTGTGGGCACCGCAGGCCGACCGGGTGACGCTCCATTGCGCGGGCACCACGCGCGCGCTGGAGCACGATCCGGAACGTACGGGGTGGTGGACCGGCGAGGCGGAGGCGGAGGACGGTACACGGTACGGCTTCGCGCTGGGCGACGGGCCGGTGCTGCCCGATCCGCGCTCACGCCGCCAGCCGGACGGCCCGGACGGGCTGAGCGCGGTCGTCGACCACGAGCGATACGCCTGGCGGGCGCCGTGGGCCGGGCGCGCGCTGCCGGGTGCGGTGCTGTACGAGCTGCACGTGGGCACATACACGCGCGAGGGCACCCTGGACGCGGCCGCCGAGCGGCTCGGGCACCTCGTGGAACTGGGCGTCACCCACGTGGAGTTGATGCCACTGTGCCCGTTCCCCGGGCGGCACGGCTGGGGATACGAGGGTGTCTCGCTGTGGGCCGTGCACGAGCCGTACGGCGGGCCCGAGGCACTGAAGCGCTTCGTCGACCGGGCGCACGAACTCGGCCTGGGGGTCGTGCTCGACGTCGTGCACAACCACCTGGGGCCGTCCGGGAACTACCTGCCCGTCTTCGGGCCGTACTTCACGGACACACACCACACGCCCTGGGGCGCCGCGGTGAACCTGGACGCGCCGGGCTCGGACGAGGTGCGCGCCTATCTCATCGGCAGCGCGCTGGCCTGGCTGCGGGACTACCGGCTGGACGGACTGCGCCTGGACGCGGTGCACGCGCTGAAGGACACGCGCGCGTGCCACTTCCTGGAGGAGCTGTCCACGGCCGTCGACGGGCTCTCCGCCGAGCTGGACCGGCCGCTGTTCCTGATCGCCGAGTCGGACCTGGCCGACCCGCGGATCGTCACCCCGCGCGCGGAGGGCGGCCTCGGGCTGCACGCGCAGTGGAACGACGACTTCCACCATGCGCTGCACGCCCTGCTGACCGGCGAGGCCCAGGGCTACTACGAGGACTTCGCACGGGCCCCGTTCAAGGCGCTCGCGAAGACCTTCACGCACGGCTTCTTCCACGACGGCACCTACTCGACGTTCCGGGGCCGACGCCACGGCCGCCCGCTGGACGTCACACGCGTCGCGGCGCACCGGCTGCTCGGCTACACGCAGACCCACGACCAGGTCGGCAACCGCGCCCAGGGTGACCGCCTTTCGGCGAGCCTCTCCCCCGGGCTGCTGGCCTGCGCGGCCGCGCTGGTGCTCACCGGGCCCTTCACGCCGATGCTCTTCATGGGCGAGGAGTGGGCCGCGGGCACCCCCTGGCAGTTCTTCACCGACCACACCGACCCGGAGCTCGCGGACGCCGTGCGCCGGGGCAGGCGCCGGGAGTTCGCGGCGCACGGCTGGGACGAGGACGACATCCCGGACCCCCAGGACCCGGCGACCCGCGACCGCTCCTGCCTCGACTGGTCCGAGCCGGAAACCGAGCCCCACGCACGCGTGCTCGCCTGGTACCGCGAACTCATCGCCCTCCGCCACGCCCAACCCGACCTCACCGACCCCGACCTCGCCGACGTCAAGGTCGCCTACGACGTCGACGACCGCTGGTTCGCCTTCCGCCGCGGGGACGTCCGGGTCGCGGTGAACCTCGGCAAGGAACCCGCCGCTGTCCCGCTGGGCGGCCGCCACGCGCGCGTGCTCGCCGCGTGGGAGCCGGTCGAAGTGCCGGGGGCGAACGGGATCTTGATGGTTCCGGGGGAGTCCTGTGTGGTGTTTACGCAGGAGTGAGCGCAGGAGTGGGCACAGGAGTGGGCACAGGAGTGGGTGGGGGCTCTGCGGAGTTCGCGTGAGGACGTAAACGCTTGCGCAAGCGTTTACGTCAACGTCTGTGTAAACGCTTACGTAAACGTTTGCGCAATCGTTCACGTAAGCGTTTACGCGCCACCGCCCCCGCCCCAGACACGCCCCCCTCCCCTAAGCCCCCTCGCCCCCCGCATCCCCCTCGTCCCGCAGCTCCGTCACCCGCTCCAGCAGGATCGCCTCCCAGGCCCGCCGCAACTGCTCCCGCAGCCGCGTGAGCGGAGTCTCGTCGTGCCCCCGGAGCCCGTCGGCCAGGCGGATCACCGTGTCGCAGCGGGCCAGCCACAGGCCGCGCAGGCAGGGCCGGGCGCCGTACCCGGCGAGGGTGGCGGCGCGTACGGCGGGCGGGGAGCCGACGGAGAGGGCGAGGCCGGCGATGTCCTCGGCGGGGTCGCCGATCGCGGCGGTGGTCCAGCCGAGGACGCCCCGTACGCGACCGTCGGCGCTCACGACGAGGTGTCCGCCCCCGAGGCCGTGGTGGACGAGGACCGCGGCCGGAGCGGTCAGCTGGGCCGCGGCGGGCGCGGTGAGCTGGGTGAGCCGGGCGGGGTCGAACTCGTCTGCCTCGGCGAGGCGCTGGGCGGCGTGCGTGGCGGCGGTGCGCAGGACTTCCAGGGAGCGGGGCGCGGCGCGCGGGGCGCCGAGTGCCTCGGCCTGCCGTACGGGCACCTCGCGCAGCCCGGCGAGCAGTCCCGCGAGGTCGGCCTCGCCCACGGCGGAGACGTCCTGGTCGTGGCCGGTGGTGCCGGGCAGCCGGGTGTCGAGCGTGTAGGTCAGTCCGCTCGCCCACTCGCCGTGCGCGACGCTCACCGGCACGGCGACCCCGATGTGCCGGCGGACCAGGTCGCGCAACCGCAGTTCGCGCCGCTGGCGTACGGCGGAGTCACGGTCCGGGGCGAGCCGGAGCACATGGCGGGTGCCGACCCACCAGGTGGAGTGCTCACCGCCCGCGGCGACGGGCCGCACGTCCGGTCCGCCGCCGTCGTGCAGCAGGGAACGGGCCAGTCGGCGGACGGTGTCCGCGGTGGGTGTCGGTGCCTGGGTCATGGTCGCGCCGTCGTCAGTCGGGGTGTCGGGCTGTCGGGGGTATGCGAAGTTCGCGGTCTCCTGGTGCTCGGTGCGGACGACCGTGTACGCGCGTGCCGGGCGGCACGCGCGTACACGGTCAGTCGACTATCGCCATCTCGCGCGGGGTGTTGTTGAGGCGGCGGCCTCCGTCCTCGGTCACGGTCACGATGTCCTCGATGCGTACGCCGAAGCGGCCGGGCAGGTAGATCCCGGGCTCGACGGAGAAGCACATCCCGGGGACGAGGGCCCGCTCCTCGCCCTCGATCATGTACGGCGGTTCGTGCGTGGTGACGCCGATGCCGTGCCCGGTGCGGTGGATGAAGCGCTTGCCGTACCCGGCCTCGGTGATGACCGCGCGGGCCGCCCGGTCGACGTCCTGGCAGGCGGCGCCCGGCCGGACCGCCCGGAAGCCCTCTTCCTGGGCCGCGCGGACGATGTCGTGCACCGTGCGCTCCTCGGCGCCCGGTTCGCCGACGTGGACCGTGCGGGAGGTGTCGGAGCCGTAGCCGTGCTTCAGGCCGCCGAAGTCGAGGACGACCATGTCGCCGTGTGCGATGACGCGCTCGCCGGCCTCGTGGTGGGGGTTGGCGCCGTTCGGGCCCGAGGCGACGATGGTGAAGTCGACCTGGGAGTGCCCGAACTGCCGCAGCAGATCGGCGAGATCACCGGCGACGTCCGTCTCGCGGCGTCCGGCGAAGGGAACTTTCCGGATCTCCTCGTACGCCCGGTCCGCAGCCGCGCCCGCGGCTGCCAACCGGTCCAGTTCCGCCGCGTCCTTGACGGCCCGCAGCATCGGCAGAGCCTCGGTGAGCGGCCCGTACGCCGTCTCCGGCAGCCGCTTCTGCAGGCCGAGCAGGTGCATCGCCCAGGTGTTGTCACTGACGGCGAAGCGGCCGGTGCAGCCGAGGAGGGCCCCGGCGGCCTCGTACGGATCCTTGCCGTCGGTCCAGTCCCGCAGGGTCAGTGCGGGCGCGCCGGGCGCCGCCTCCGCGTCCGGGGCCTCCAGGGTGGGCACGACCAGGACGGGGTCCTCGCCGGGCCGCAGCACCAGCAGGGTGAGCCGCTCGGTCTCCACGGGCCGGTATCCCGTCAGCCACACCAGATCGGGCCCGGGTGCCACCAGGACGCCGTCGAGTCCGGCGTCCGCCGCGGCCCGTACCGCACGCCGCATCCGGGCCTCGTAGTCATCGGCGGTGAAGGGCGCGGGTGTGCCGGTCATCCATGCCTCCGCGTGCGTCCGGAGTTCCCCAGGGGCCTACGGGCAGCCATCCTGCCCCTCCGCCGCAGCGGGCGCGAGCCGATTGCACCGCGCCGTCAACTCTCGGGCAACCCGCGCCCTCAGCTCTCCAGGGCAAGCCGCGCCCCGAGGAGCAGCAGGACCCCTCCGGAGACCTGCTCCAGGCGCCGCCGCACCCCGGCACGGGACAGCACGGTCTTCATACGGCCGACGAACCACACGTACGTGCTGTAGTAGCCGACCTCGTAGACGGCCCAGAGCGCCGCGAGCCCGATCATGGTGGGCAGGTGCGGCGCCCCCTCGGGCACGAATTGCGGCAGGAAGGACATCGCGAAGATCGCCGCCTTGGGGTTGGCGAGGTTGAGCAGCAGTCCGCCCCGGTACGAGGCCCAGCCGCTCTTCTCGGTCCCCTCCCCCACGGCCTCCGGCTGCCCCTTGTTCCGGCGCGCCTGCCACAGCGTCTGAGCGCCGAAGACGACCAGGACGACGGCGCCGACGATCCGCATGACGTCGTACGCCAGCTCCGAGGCGGCCAGCAGCGCGGTCAGGCCGAAGGCGGCGACGACGCCCCAGACGAAGACGCCCGTCTCGTTGCCGAGCACCGTCAGGAAGCCGGAACGCCTGCTGCGCAGCGACTCCTTGATGATCAGCACGGTGCTGGGACCCGGTGAGGCCGCGATCAGGGTGCAGGCGCCGAGGAAGGCGAGGAGGGTGGTCAGCATGGCGCCATCGTGTCCCGCGTGCGCGGGCTCCGCCAAGGCATTTCAGAGGGTGGGCTAATGGACTCCAATTGCCTATCCGTTAGATCTAATGCTTAGATGCGCGTATTGCATTAGCGCAAACGAACGGCCAAGGGGAGGCGTACAGCGATGCTCGTACTCGCACACATCAGCGATCTGCATCTGGACGGGACCGAGCGGGCGACTCGGCGGGCCGAGCGGGTGCGGGACCTGTTGTGGGGGCTGCCGGGGCAGGTGGACGCGCTGCTGGTGACCGGGGACATCGCGGACCACGGCACGGAGGCGGAGTACGAGGAGGCCGCGCGGATCCTCGGGCTGCGTGAAGCCGGGAGCCCCTTCCCCGTCCTCACCTGCCCGGGCAACCACGACAGCCGGGAGCCGTACCGCAAGGCGCTCCTCGGGGTGCCCGCGGCCGACGGACCGGTGAACAGCGTGCACGTGTTCGACGACGCGGCCGTGCTGATGTGCGACTCCAGCATTCCGGGCGAGGACGACGGTGAGCTGGACGAGGAGACGTACGGCTGGATCGAGGCGACGCTCGACGAACTCGACGGAGACGTGCCCGCGTTGCTCGCCTTCCACCACCCTCCGGTGGCGCTGCACCACCCGCTGCCGGACAAGTACCGACTGGGCCGCCCCGCCCTGCTGGCCGGGCTGCTGGAGCGCAGGCCGGAGATCGCCGGGCTGATCACAGGGCATGCGCACACGCCCGCCGCGACCGTGTTCGCGGGGCGGCCGCTCGTCGTCGGCCCCGGGGTGACGTGGACGCTGCGACTGCCCTGGGAGGGCGAGCAGATCGCGGACCGGGACGCGCCGCCCGGGCTCGCGTTCCATGTGCTCGACGACGAGGGGCGGTTGACGAGTCACTTCAGGGTGGCGTGATTCGATCCCCGTTCGGTCCCGGTTCGGTCCCGGTTCGGCCCTGCGTCGCTATGTGACCACTCCCGGGACCGCGGACAGCTCTTGGCGGGCGCCGTTCGCGTGCCGCACGACGAGACCGACCGGTGTCCCGGGGCGGGCGGCCGCGATCGCCCGTACAAGGTCGGCGGCCGAGGTGACGCGGGTCCCGCCGAGGGAGAGCAGGGTGTCGCCGCGCACCAGGCCCGCGGTGTAGGCGGGGCCGGGTACGTGGACGCCGACGAGGAGCGCGCCCCCGTCCTCGGGCGCGTCGACGGCCTCCACACCGAGGGTGGCACGCGCGGGGGCGTTCGTCCCGGTGGCCGGACTCCCGCCGCCCGGCGCGGACTTGGTCACGTCGGACGGGCGCGTGGAGTCGCGGGGTCCCGGCTGCGCGCTCCCCGGCGAGCCGGGCGCCACGGGCGCGTCGGAGGCGCCCGCCTGCCGTTGCAGCTCCGCCAGCTTGCTCATGCCGATCACCGTGGCGCCGAGGGTGCCAAGCCCGATGCCCGACAGGACCAGGACCGTGCCGACGAACACGGCGAAGAGCGCAGTGGTGAGCCGCTTCGCGCGGCGGGGCGCGGCATGCGGGCGCCGGGCGGTGCCCGACGGGCGGTCGCCCTCGGGCTCCTGGCCGGGCATGGGCTTGGGTCGCAACGTGGTCTGTTCCATGGTTCGCCTCCGCCAAGTGATCTACCCGGCGCACTACGGCGCGACGAGCCACGAAAGAGTGACGCTGACATACCGTCAGTGAATCGACCTCGCGCGCGTACGACGCGCAGGGAGCGCACATCGCCCTCGCGCACGCGAGGGGCGTACGGCGGCCTCGGAGACCCGGCGGCTCGGCGCCCCGGCGACATCATGCCTCCGCTGGACGGTCCCTGGCCGGGCGGCCCCTCAGCCGGGAACGCCGTCGTCGCCACGAACCGATCGGCGTCGTCGAGCCACGGGAAGTGGGCGGCTCCCGGCTGGACGACGAGTTCGGCGTGCGGGAACAGCCCGGCCAGCTCGGCCATCGCGGGAGGCGGGGAATTCAGGTCGGTCTCCCCGGCGAGCACCAGCACCGGCTGCCCGAACCCGCTCAGGCCGCGCGGGTGGCGTCAAGGCACCCTCGGCCCCGTACACGGCAGCGGCCGCGTTGTTCCGCTGTCCGTCCTCGGCGGCCTGGAGGGCCCGGGTCGCCTCGTCCCAGCGACCGTGGGCGAACGGCGCGACGGCCTGCCACCGAGTTCTGCCGGGGCGGCCGAGCGCCCTCCCGTTCAGACGTCCGGGACGTCCCGGACGAGCGTGAGCGCACGGCTCGCCCGGGACGTGGACAAGGGGCTCGGGCGCGCCGTCAGGGCGTCACCAGTTCCGGGCGCCCTCGGAACGGCATCGTCGGAATCCTGTCCGGTACGAAGCCGTGGGAGCGGCGCGCGAGATCGGCCGCACCGTAGCGGCGGCAGTCCTGATGCCACTTCAGGATTCCGGCCATCCAGTTCTGCAGCTCCACCACATACCCGTGCATGACCTCGCGCGCCTCTTCGGAGAGCTCGAAGTCGTCGTACAGCACGGGCAGTTCGTGGGCGGCGACGTGCTGGAACTGCTGCATGCGCTGCGTCATCAGGTCATGGATGACGCCCAGCGCGGTCGGGTAGTCGCAGCCGAAGAAGTTCTGTACGACGAGGATGCCGTTGTGGATCTCGCCCTCGTACTCGATCTCCTTCTGGTACGAGAAGACGTCGTTGACGAGCATGGCGTAGTCGACGGCCGCGTTCTCCAGCGAGCGGACCGGGCCGCTGCGGTAGACCTCCGGGGGAACCGCGGGGCCGTGGCCGAGGCGGCACAGGCCCATGGTGAGGTCGGCGCCGAAGGTGGCGCGGCGCATCTCCAGATAGTCGACCGGGTCCGGGATGCGGTTCTGGAGCTGGTTGGACAGCTCCCACACCCAGCTCTCGGTCATGATGTCCACCGCCGCCCGCAGGGTGCGCCGCTGGTCCGGCGTCATCTCCGCGGTCGTGCGCCGCCACAGGTCGATCAGCCCGCGCTCCATGCCGTTGACCGGGACGGGGGCCTCCTCTCCGTCGACCGGCATGCACTCCGAAAGACGCGCCGTGGTCACTCGGGCGGCGGCCAGGTCGCGCCGGTGTCCGTAGACGAGGGGGTAGTAGTCGTCGCCGTACGTGCCCCAGGCCAGCCACTGGGAGCTGAGGTCGAGCTCCTCCGGGGTCGCGTCCGGGTGGATGCCCGCCGCGCACAGTGGCAGGTCGTAGGCGGCGAGCTTGTCCTCGTCCCAGACGCCCTCCTGGAGGAAGCCCATGCTGTGCGCCCAGGAGGTGACGCGCTCACGGGCGCCGTCCAGGTGCGGACTGAGCGTCACCTGGAACGGCATGTGGATTTCCGGGATCCTGGACGGACCCACCTTCTGGAACGGCACGTGCGTGTACGCCCGCAGCCGCTCCGCCGCGGCGGAGGCGAGCAGCGCGCCCATGTCGGCCGCGGACCTGCCGAAGCCGGCCTGCCGGACGAGCTCCGGGCCCGAGAGCACCGCGCCGCCGAGGTCCTGCGGGCCCCGCGCGGAGGCGGCGCCCTCGTTCATGTAGCGGCTCGACCTCATGTGCCACTCGTGGCCGCCCGACTGCCAGTCCTGCAGCCCCTTCGTGTACGCGGCGACGGCGGCGACCTCGTCCGGGGCGAGCCCCTTCTCCGCCGCCAGCGCGGGCACTTCGGTGAGCGCCGTGTGCTCGAACTGGTGGAGCCGTGAGGTGAGGATGTCGTTGACGGTCTCGGCGGCCTCCTGTGTCGTACAGCCGAAGAAGGTCTCCAGCACGAGGACGCCGTTGCTGAGTTCGCCCTCGTCCTCGACCTCCCGCTGGTACGAGAACAGGTCGTTGCGCAGGTGGACGGCGTCGGAGAAGGTCTCCATCAGGACCCTCAGCGGCCTTGAACCCGCCACGGGCGCGGGGACTTCGGCGGTCGCGTATTCGACGAGGCCGGCGGACCAGGGGGCGCCGCCCACCTTGCGGCGCATCTCGATGTACTCGACGGGGTTGGAGATCCGTCCCTCGTTGATGTTGGACAGCTCCCACAGCGACTCGTTGAGCAGGTGCTCGGTCGCGACCGCGAACCGTTCGCGCCAGGCCGTCGACATCGACGGCACCGTGCGCGCCCACAGGTCGGCGAGGCCCGCCTCGACGGGATTCTCCGGCTCCGGTACGGGAGCGTCGAGGTCCAGCGGCATGAAGAGCGGCAGGCGGTCGAGGTGGGCCTTGCCCGCGGCGCGGTCCTGGGTCCGTTTGAAGAGCTCCAGGAAGTGATCGTCGAAGAAGAAGACCCACACGTACCAGTCAGTGATCAGCGAGAGTGCCGGGCCGTCGCAGTCGGGGTGGGTGTACGCGCACAACAGCCCGTAGTCGTGCGCCTCCAGGTCGGACTGCTCCCAGATGCCGGAGCCCTCCAGCATGCCCATCTCCCGTGCCCACTCGGTGGAGTGGGCACGGGCTTCGTCGAGGTGCGGGTTCAGCCGTGCGGGATACGGCATGTAGAAGTGGGGGAGTTCGAACGGCTGCGTCATGGCCGGGCACTACCCGGCGCCTCCGGCGGGCATCCGCACAGCGAGACATGGTCACACCATCGCGTGAATCGGGGTGTGAACGGGCAACGGTGCGTGAGTCTGTGCATGACCGCGAGACATACGGGCAGCGAGGCGTACAGGCAGGGGCGGCGGCCGGGAGGAAGGAACCCCTCAGCCCCCAGCCCCGCCGGAGGCAGCGCTCGGCGTACGCCGGCCTCAGGGCCGGACCTGGATCACCGCGTGCGTGCCGCTCGTCCGCCAGCGCTGTTCCTCCGCGGCGACGAGTGCCGCCTCCGTGGGCGCGTCGAGGCCGGCGATCACATCGGACTTGAGGGTGCGCAGGGCGGCCACCGGGCCGGGGAAGTAGTCCGTCACGGAGGCGAACGGCGTGGTGGGCGGCCAGAGCCGGTCCCCCACCAGGCGGCGGTAGTTGAGGTCGCCCTTCAGGATCGTCATGTCGGCCGCCGTGAACTCCTCGCGCAGGTCGTCCGGCATGTCCGCGTACGGCAGTGGCGCACAGGAGAAGGGGTGGGCGCGGAGCACGAGCCGGCCGTCGGCCATCGCCGACCACAGGCTCCGGCCCACGTCCGCGCGTACGGCGGCCACATGGCGTACGGCGTCGACGACATCGGCGGTGATGGCGTCGGAGACGTAGTACGGGTACGGCTTCACGTGCAGGACGGCCCGGTCGATGCGGCCGTGCCGGAGGAGGTGGTCGAGGAGGAGCAGGTCGGGGACGAGTTCGCGGCCCGCGTTGTCGGCGACGAGGACGAGGGCGCCGCCGGTCAGCAGGGTCCACAGCGTCTCGCTGTCGTCCGCGAGCAGCGCGGAGGCGGCGGACCTCTCGCCGTCCGCCCCGGCCTGGATGCGGAAGCCGAGGTCCGCCCGGTTGCCCCACAGGGAGCCGTGCAGCAGGGCCTGCCGCTGTTCCGCTTCCGGGAGGTCGGCGAGCCGGTCGAGCGCGGCCAGTTCGTCCGCCGCTTCGCCAGTGTCGAGTTCCGCGAGCTTGAAGGGCCGGAACGGATCGACGCCCCGCCAGGCACCGGGCCCGAAGTATCCGACGGCGTCGAGGAGCCGACGGTAGAAGTAGCTCTCGGACCAGAGGAAGGGCACCTCGAACCAGGACCGGCCGACGTACTGCCGTACGCCCCATGCCTCCCACCACTCGTCGCCTGCCTCCGGCGGTTCGACGACGCCCTCGGTGGCGGTCTTCAGCAACGCGTCCAGCGCGCGGCGCTGTTCGGGGCCGTACGGAAAGGCGTCCTGGACCTTGCGGATGAGCGCGGGGTGCCGTTCGGCGAGGACGCTGTGCGGGAAGGAGTCCGGGTCGGCGCTGTGGATCACGGGGGCGTCAGGCATGGTTGGGGCTTCCTCCGGGGCGGGTCGGTGTCCCGGGAGGCAGTTCCACGTCCTTGACCTTCGCTTCGAGACGCTTCTCGAATCCGGCCTCGGTCCACACGTACTGCTTGAACTGCTCCGGCGTCAGCAGACCCTGCCACGGGGTGCCGCCGGGACAGAAGACCGACGCGCAGGAGGGGCAGTAGTACGCCGGGCGCCAGAGCTTCTCCGCGGTCCCCTCGCCCACGGCCACGACGGAGCGCTCGCGTATCTCGCCGCGGATCACCCAGAGCGTGCCGAAGAACAGCAGTACGGCGAGCAGCGATCCGCCGGTCGTGTGGAGCGGCTCGCCGTTCGTGACGCCGCTGTACGCGAGGGCGCCGCCCAGGCCGGCCAGCACCATGCCTTCGAGGAAGTGGATGAGGCTGTCGAGCCTGTCCGGCACCTCCGGCGTCATCGCCAGCCGGTCGGTCAGCCCTTCGCGCTCGGACACCGGATCCGCGCATGCCTCCGGGACCGTGCGCACCCCCGAAGCGCCGCATCCCGGGCAGATCACCTCAACTGGCCCGTGGGCCGACTCTGTTGGCATGCGCATACGCTAGCGGCCGACCGATGCCCGCTCGCATCGGCCGGCCGCCTGCCATGGGGGGTGGCGCGGTCGTACTACTGGACGCCCCGTTGCCTAGAAGGTGAGCTTCCAGCTGTTGAGGGTGCCGGTGTCCTGCGCGAACACGTCCTGGACGCGCAGCTTCCAGGTGCCGTTGGCGACCTCGCTGGAGGCGTTCACCGTGTAGGTGGTGTTGACGTTGTTCGCGGAGTCCGAGTTGCTGGAGGACTTCAGGCGGTACGTCGAACCGTCCGGCGCGACCAGGTCGATGACCAGGTCACCGCGGTAGGTGTGGGTGATGTCCACGCCGACCTGGAGGTTCGAGGG
The DNA here is from genome assembly GCF_053591955.1 of Streptomyces sp. NPDC002845. Lineage (NCBI taxonomy): Bacteria > Bacillati > Actinomycetota > Actinomycetes > Kitasatosporales > Streptomycetaceae > Streptomyces > Streptomyces sp. NPDC002845. The sequence continues at coordinate 47,755 of NZ_JBSFUU010000060.1, forward strand.
CGCGTTGCCGGACTGGCCGCTGACGGTGATGGAGGACTCGATCGCCGAGCTGCTGTCCGGGATGGAGACGGCCGAGGTGGAGGTGAAGGTGGTGCCCCCCGTGGAGCCGTCGCCGGAGCCGCCGCTCACCGCCTGCACGGTCTTGGCCGCGTCCGCCAGGCCGGCACCACAGCCGCCGGAGCAGCTGCCGGGCAGAGCACGCGAGTTGGTCTTGATCGCGGACTCGATCTGCGCCGGGGTGAGCGAGGAGTTCACCGACTTCATCAGCGCGGCCAGGCCCGCGATGTGCGGGGCGGCCATGCTGGTGCCCTGGTAGTAGGCGTACGACTCGGACGACGGGCCCTGGGTGCCGGAGTTCAGCGTGGAGTAGATGCCGTTGGCCGTGCCGGAACGGGTGTCACCGCCGGGGGCCGCGATGTCGACGACCGAGCCGAAGTTGGAGTAGAACGACCGGGAGCCGGAGCGGTTGGTCGCGGCGACGCTGATGACGTTGTTGCAGCTGGCCGGCGAGTAGTTGGCCGCGTTGGCGTTGCTGTTGCCCGCCGCGACGACGACGGTGGTGCCGCGGTTCACGGCGGCGTTGATCGCGTTCTGGGTCGCGGTGGAGCAGCGGCCGCCGCCACCGAGGCTCATGTTGATGACCTTGGCGACGTTGGTGTTGGCGGGAACACCGGAGACCGTGCCACCGGACGCCCAGGTGATGGCGTCGATGATGTCGGAGTCGTAGCCGCCGCACTTGCCCAGCACGCGCACCGGGGAGATCTTCGCGTTGTACGCGATACCCGCGATGCCCTTGCTGTTGTTGGTGGCGGCGGCGACAGTGCCCGCGACGTGGGTGCCGTGCCAGGAGGAGGACTGGCCCACCCAGGTGCTGGAGCACTCCCTGTCCACTGTCCAGTCGCCCGGGTCGGCCGGGTTGCTGTCCCGCCCGTTGCCGTCGTTGGCGACCGCGGTGTCGGCGATGAAGTCGTAGCCGCCGACGATGTTCGCGGCGAGGTCGGAGTGGGCGACGTAGCCGGTGTCGATGACGGCGACGGTCACGCCGCTGCCGGTGGTGACATCCCAGGCGTCTGGCACGTTCATGCCAGCCGTGGACTCGAAGAGGTCCCACTGCTTGCTGTACTCGGTGTCGTTGGGGGTCGCCAGCGGCTTGTTCAGGCGGTCCGGTACGACGTACGCGACCTGCGGGTCGGCCTGGTACTCGGCGATGACGTCGGCGACGTCCGTCTTGGTGACGGTCTCGCTCAGTCCGACGAGGGCGGCACCGGAGCCCAGGCGGCGCTGGAAGCCGAGCTTCTCGCCGGCCTCCTTGCCCTTGGCCTCGGCGTCCGCCTTGGCGGCCTTGTTCGATGTGGCTTCGGCGGCACCGGACTTGTAGCCGACGATCAGACGCTCGGCGGGGACGCCGGGGGCGGCCTCGGCGGTGCCGGCGACGGCGGGATCGGCCTGGGCGGCGGGGGTGGCCGCGGGGGCCTGGGCGACGGCGACCGAGGTGGTCATGCCGGCCACCAGGGCGACGGAGACCGCGGCGACGGATATCAGTTTCCGTGCCGAGGGTCGGGAGGGGTAGGTACGCAAGGGCTTGCCTTTCGTGCCTGCTCCGGGCAGCGCGGAGCATCGGGGAAACGCTTCGTCGTCGAAGCGGCGGGGGGCGAAGAGCGTGGCGGGACGGCCGGCCTGGCGCGAGCGACCCGACTCGGGGTTACCAGTGGGTCAGCTGTGGCTGGAACAATAGGCAAAGCCAGGTCAGGTGAATACGGGGAAAACCCTCGATCCGATCCGGAACTCACCCTTGAGGTCCGATGTTTGACCTTGTTGAGTCCTTTTTGGTTCCGGTTGCCTTCTTCGCGTTCTTCTCGTTGAACGGGCGGCTCCGGTGGCGCGTAGGAGACCGTGCACCGCGCCCGGGCGTCGATGGCCGAGGAGAACCGCCGAATGGACCGCCGCACCACCACCGCCACGGTCGTCGTAGCGGCCCCACTGCTCCTGACGGCACTGACCGCCGTTCCGGCCCGGGCCCATGGAGCGCCGACCGATCCGGTGAGCCGGGTCTCGGCGTGTTCGCCCGAGGGCGGGAGCCGGGCGGAGTCGGCGGCCTGCCGGGCGGCGATCGCCGCGAACGGGGCGCCCTTCACGGCCTGGGACAACCTCCGGGTGGCGGGCGTCGGCGGCCGTGACCGACAGACCGTCCCGGACGGGCAGTTGTGCAGCGGAGGACTCCCGGCCTACCGGGGCCTCGACCTGGCCCGCGCCGACTGGCCCTCGACCAGCCTCTCCCCCGGCGCGTCACTGAACGTCACGTACCGCACGACGATTCCGCACACCGGCACCTTCAAGCTGTACCTGACGAAGCCGGGTTACGACCCCGCCCAGCCGCTCACCTGGTCCGCCCTTCCGTCGCAGCCGTTCGCCGAGGCCACCGACCCTCCGCTGCGGGACGGCGCGTACCGCTTCACGGCGCGGCTGCCGTCCGGCCGGTCGGGGCACCATGTGCTGTACACGGTCTGGCAGAACAGCAGCACGGTGGACACGTACTACTCGTGCTCGGACGTGGTGTTCCCGTCGGCTGAGCCGACAGCCGATCCGACACCCGATGCGCCCACCCCCGACGCGAGCGGGACTCCCGCCCGTGCCGCGAAGGCCAATACCTCGCCCGCGGCGCGGAGGCCCACGCCGGAGCGGACCTCCTCCCGCACCGCCGAGGAACGGACCGCTTCCCCCGCCACCGAGGAGGAGCGGAGCAGCTCGCCCGCCCCGCTCCTGACGGCGAGCCAGGACAGCGGCCGCCCGTCCACGCCCCTGCTGATCGCGGGCGGCGCCGCGGCGATGCTGCTCGCCGCGGGCGCCGCGTTCACGTTGCTACGGCGTCGGGGCCGGTCGGGGGGCAACCGGCACCGCGCCGTCGGCTGACGAAGCCCGTCAGTCGACGAGGACCGTCAGTTGACCAGCTGACGAAGCCCGTCAGTTGACGAAGACCGTGGCCTCGCCCTGGGTCTCGTCGGCGACCGGGGCGTACTTCGCCGTGAAGTAGCCGTTGCTGAAGCACAGGGACGAGCCGGAGACCCTGGTGAACTCCTGGTTGGTGAAGTTGATGCTGTTGTCGTCGTTGCTCGACGTGCCGGTCAGGCTGGGCGCCTCGTAGACGCAGTTGATGCTGCCGAGCAACGTCCGCAGGACGACGGTGGTCCGGATGGTCGAGTCGGCCGCCGGGGTGACGGTGACGTCGCCGTCGGAGGTCACGGTGGTGGTGTAGGGCAGGTTGTTCACGGTGATGCTGGTGACGCCGAGCACGCCGAAGACATTGCTGGTGCAACTGTCGAAGGTCTGCGCGGTGACCGACTCGGTGGCCGTGCCGGGCGCGGCCGGGTTGTCGGTGACGGTGGCGGTGAAGGTCGAGTCGGCGCAGGTGACGCCGCTGGTGCCGGTGGCGCTGGAGTAGAGCGTCGCGCCGGTGCCCTCGGCGAGGGAGGCGGTGAGGACGTCGCCGACGGCGACCGCGTCTCCGCCGGCGCCGCCGGTGGTGAGCACGGTGTCGGCGGCGGAGGCGGGGCTGACGGCCGAGACCGCGAGGGCGGCGGTGACTCCGGCGAGGGCAAGGAGGGATCGCGTACGCATGGGGGTGCCTCTTCTCAGAAGTGAGATGTGCGGGGTTGTTGCGCGCGAGGGGACGCAAGGATGACCGGACGCGCGCGAGATCGGGAACTCGGCAGCACGGCGCGGCCGCCGCTGCCGGCCCGGAACGCCTTCTCCGTACGTGCCGGACCGGCAGCGGACAGCCGGGCGACCGGTCACGGCCGGAGGGGGAAGCGACCGTGCCGGTGCCGCGGAGGGATGGTGCTGGGCAGACCCGCACAGCGCGCTCGTGTGTGTCACGCACACCTCGCCGACGGCGAGGGGCTCGGGACGGTGACAGACGCTGCGTGAAGGATCCGGCGCCACGGATCCGTTGGGGAACCCGGGAGAGTTGTAGACCTGGAGGAGAGTCAACGTCAAGGTGTGATAGGGAAGTTGAGGATCACCCGGAGGGGATTTGGGCGGCCCTGGAGCCAAGAAGTCAAAGGTGAGAGATGTTCATGTCTTCACAGGTGACCCACAACCAACATCCCTTTGTTACAAGGACCTTGACCCTCGAATGTAACCCCCGGTAACTTCCTGGAAGGCTACTGCGGCGTAACGAGTAGGTCCTTGCACCCGTCGGGAGGTGCGCGGAGGCGTGCGTCGCATCGCTGTCCGCGCCAGGGCAACGTGCCAATGAAGCCCCAACTGCAATGACTTGGAAGTCAGGGAGCACACATGGCCTCGTCCTCCGACGCCACGGCGTCCACCACCGAAAGATCCGAAGGATCCGAAAGACGCGGGCGGGTCCGTCTGCGCCGCGCCGCTGTGATGGCGGTGCCCGCGACGGCGGTTGCCGCCGGTCTGATGATCCTCACCGCCCAGGGCGCACTGGGTGTCCAGTTCGCCATCTCCGGCATGCCGTTCGTGGTCACCGCCGACAAGCTCGAAGGAAAGGGCTTCGCACAGTTCGGCGCGCTGGACCACATGATCGAGAACAGCCCCAACGAAGGCGACACCGGCGGCCAGGTACTCGTCGTCACCTCCGTGGTGAAGAACGGCAAGCTGACCAACCTCTGCCAGAGCGTCGACCTCGGCGGCATCCAGCTCGTCCTCACCGCCGGCGGCGGGTCCACCCCGGTGAGCGTGAAGAACCTGGCCATCGACTCCGACGACATCAAGGGCGACGCCGCGTTCAAGAACATCGAGATCGGCCGCGACTCCAGCACCTTCGACAAGGTCCCGATCCAGGGCTCCCCGGGTGTCTACGGCCAGCAGGCGGACGAGGTCGTCATCACCGACCTGTACCAGCACAACTACGCCGCCACCGCGGCCGTCTTCAAGCTTCCCGACCTGCACATGAGGTTCGGGAGCAAGGGCTGCCCGCAGTGAACCGCTCCGGACAGCGGAGGGAGCGTTTCAAGCGGTGGAGAGGGCACCGGCCCTTCGCGGGCGGGCTGCTGCTCGTGCTGGGGGGCGCCGAGATCCTGGTGACCATGAAGGCACCCCTTCCGGTCATCCTGCACATCGGCATGCAGGGCCTGGCGGGCTACCTCCTGCCCTCCCTGATGTTGGTCTGCGGTCTGCTGATCCTCTTCAACCCCACCCAGCGCCTGTTCTACTCCATCCTCGGCATCCTGCTCTCCCTGGGCACCTGGCTCACCTCCAACCTGGGCGGCTTCATCATCGGCCTCCTGATGGGGGCCGTGGGCAGCTGCCTGGCCTTCGGCTGGCTCCCGGAGCAGGAGCCCCGCAAGCGGCGTCTCCTCCGCCGTCGCGAACAGCCGACACCGGCCACCGCCGGTCAGTGACGCGCACCCTCACGAGGGCCTGTCCGGCGAACGCGTGCCCCAACACGCGCCCCCCTCCGCGTGGCTCCTGCCCCGGCCGAGCTCAGCTTCGGCCGGGGCAGGAGTGTTCGGGAAGTGGGCGGCGGGAGTTCAGGAGGCGGGCTGGGGAGCCGCCGCGATGAGGGCGGCGTGCAGGAGGGCGGGCCTGGTCCACTCACGGCCGCGGGCCGGCGGGACGTACCAGTAGAGGCCCGGCCCGGTGGTGCGGTACAGCGGCGGGACGGCCACATGGCTGCCCGGGCCCAGGACGTGGACCTCCGGCACGCACCAGCCTGCCGCGTCGCCCGGCGGGACCAGCCAGTAGAGGATGCCGCCGTAGCCGTCCTTGATGACGGCGCCGCTCTCGCCTCCGAGGCGCTCCAGGGCCTGGTCGCCGAGGACGAGGGGGACGCGTACGGCGTCCCACCAGCGGCCGGCGGGGAGCGTGCGGACCGAAGGGCCGTGGGACGACATCCACCGCGGGACCCTGCTCACGGACATCGCATTCACCGGCTCTTCCCTCGGGGTGGGCAGAGCCTATGGGGTTACCGGTACGTCGACTTGTGGCGACGCGCAGGGAAGTTGTGCCCGCGCGCAGTGCGTGCCGGGCGATCTCGCGGGGCAACCGTACCGGGGCGTAGCGTGACGCGCCGTACCGGCGATCGAATACCAGGGAGACCCCATGGGACACCCCAGCCCGTTAGTGATTGACGCGACCGGCCATGACATCCACGGCGAAGCCGCCCGTATCCGCGCGAGGGGTCCGGTGACCCGCGTCGAACTCCCGGGCAGCGTCGAGGCATGGGCGGTCAGCAGCCCCGAGCTGCTCAAGCGGCTGCTCACCGATCCCCGGGTCTCCAAGGACGCACGGCGGCACTGGCCCCGGTTCGTGAACGGGGAGATCACCCCCGAATGGCCGCTGTTCACCTGGGTCGCGGTGCAGAACATGTTCACCGCGTACGGCGGCGACCACAAACGTCTGCGCACCCTGGTCTCCAAGGCGTTCACCGCCCGCCGTACGGCCGCGCTCCAGCCCCGCATCGAGGAGATCACCAAGGAACTCCTCGACGGGATCGATGCCGCGGGCAAGGGCGGTCAACTCGTCGATCTGCGCGAGGAGTTCTGCTACCCGCTGCCGATCCGGGTGATCAGCGAACTGTTCGGCGTGCCCGAGAGGATGGGGCCGGAGCTGCGGCAGCTGGTGGACCGCGTCTTCGACACCTCCGCCGAACCGGGCGAGATGAACGCCGCCTACGAGCGGTTGTACGCCGTCCTCGGTGAACTCGTCGCCATGAAGCGGGAGTCGCCCGGAGACGACCTGACCACCGGCCTCATCGCGGCTCGCGACGAGGAGGGCGACACCCGGCTCAGCGAGCAGGAGCTCCTCGACACCCTGGTCCTGATGATCAGCGCCGGGCACGAGACCACGGTCAACCTCCTCGACAACGCGGTGCACGCTCTGCTCAACCACCCGGAGCAGCTCGCGCACGTCCGGGAGGGCCGCGCCACCTGGGACGACGTCATCGAGGAGACGCTGCGCGTGGAGACGCCGGTGGCCAGTCTGCCGCTGCGGTACGCCGTGGAGGACCTGAACCTCGTCGAGTTCGGCGGGCCCGAGGGGCTCGTGATCGGCGAGGGTGAGGCGATCCTGGCCGCGTATGCCGCCGCCGGGCGCGATCCCGAACGGCACGGTTCCGATGCCGACCGGTTCGACGTCACCCGGGCCGACAAGGAGCACCTCGCCTTTGGGCACGGGGTGCACTTCTGTCTTGGGGCGCCGTTGGGGCGGATGGAGGCCAGGGTTGCGCTTCCGGCGTTGTTCGAGCGGTTTGCCTCGCTTGAACTTGCCGCCGACGAGAAGGAGTTGGGGCACGTGGAGTCATTCATCTCCAACGGGCACAGGCAGCTTCCCGTGCGGATCGGCTGACCGCCGGGGAGAGATGCTCCAGGTACTGCCGCGGAATGCGGTGGCGAGTCCGCGGGTCGGGTGTGGCTGGTCGCGCCCGCGCGGCGGAGCCGCACATCGATACAGCCCCGCGCCCCGGCAGGGGCGCGGCTCTACTCACCCCGCCACCAAGCCAGCAGCCCTGCCCACCCACTCCTCGGGCGGGCCGGCGGCTCCACCGTGGGCGTTGGGGGCCGCGGACCCCGGTCGGACGACTCGGCCGGGAGCCGCGTAGGCGCCGGAGGTGTCGCCGCCGTCGGCGGGAAGATCACCGGCAGGGTGGCGAGGGCCCGGTGGAAGGGGCCCGGCCGCCACTCCAACTCGCCCACTGGGACGGCGAGTTCGATGTCGGGAAGGCGGTCCAGGAGCTTCTCCACGGCCGCGGCCGCGATCAGGCGGGCCTCGCTCTGGGCGGGGCAGTTGTGCGGGCCCGCGCTCCACGCCAGGTGGGCGCGGTTGCCCGTTCGCTGATCGGTCGTCAGGGCGGGGTCCGTGTTGGCGGCGGCGAGCGAGACGACGAGGGGATCGCCCGCCCTGAGCACCGTGCCCTCGTACACGACGTCGTGCATCGGGTAGTGGACGGCGTAGTTGGCCATCGGCGGGTCGGTCCACAGCACCTCGTCGAGCGCGTCCTCTACGGGGAGGCTGCCGCCGGACAGACTGCCCGCGAACCGGTCGTCGGACAGCAGCAGCCGCAGGCCGCCTGCGATGAGGTTCTGCTGGGGCTCGGTGCCCGCGCCCATGAGAAGGACGAGGGTGTGGACCATCTCCTCGTCCGTGAGCCGCGCCGGATGCGCGGTGAGCCATGACGTCACGTCCTGTCCGGGCCGCTCCCGCTTCAGCCCGACCAGCTCGAACAGGGTCGTCGTCAGCAGTTCGTTGGCCTGCTCCGCGTCCACCCCGTCGAAGATCCCGGACATGCCCTCGACCAGCCGGATGCCGTACTCGGCCGGGCAGCCGAAGAGGTGGTTGAAGACGAGCAGCGGCAGTACCTGCGCGTATTCGCCGAGCAGATCCGCCTTCCCGGTCGGCGCGAACCGGTCGATGAGCGTGTCGGCGCTGCGTTCCACATAGCCGCGCAGGGTGCTGGGCTCCACCAGGGCCAGGCTGTCCGTGATCGCACCGCGCAGCCGCCGGTGCTCCTCGCCGTCGGTGAACAGGGCGTTGGGCCGGTACATCAGCATCGGCACGACCGGGTTGTCCGGGGCCACGGTGCCGTCGGCGAGGTCCCGCCAGCGGCGCGGGTCCTTGGAGAAGGCCTCGGGGCTGCGCAGGACGTGCAGGGCGGCGTCGTACGACGTGACGAGCGTGGCCCGGACGCCGGGGGCGAGTTCGACGGGGGCGGTCGGTCCGGCAGAGCGCAGGCCCTTGTAGAAGGCGGCCGGGTCGGCGGCGAACTCGGGGCCGTACATGGAGTGGTGGGCCGGGCAGGCCGGGGGCGGTGCGGACGGGTCGGAGGTCACGCGTGCTCCAGTTCGCGGGTGCGGCCGATCAGATACTCGACGAGGGCGATCAGCGCCCGGGTGGACGACACCCGGTCGCGGGCGTCGCAGCGGACGAGCGGGGTCCCGGGCAGCAGGTCCAGCGCCTCGCGCACCTCGTCGAGGCCGTGCGCGGGCGCGTCGTCGAAGTCGTTGACGGCGACCGCGTACGGCAGTCCCAGCTCCTCCAGTACGCCGATGACGTCGAAGGAGTGGTCCAGGCGCCGGGTGTCGGCGAGGACCAGTGCGCCGAGGGCGCCGCGGGTCATGTCCTGCCACAGCTGGGTGAAGCGCTGCTGGCCGGGGGTGCCGAACAGGTAGAGCACCAAGGCGTCGTTGACGGTGAGCCGGCCGAAGTCCAGGGCGACCGTGGTGGTCGTCTTGTCCTTCGTACCGGCGAGGTCGTCGACGAGGGCGCCCGCCTCGGTCATGACCTCCTCGGTGTGCAGCGGCCGGATCTCGGAGAGCGAGCCGACGAACGTGGTCTTGCCGACCGCGAAGTGCCCGACGACCAGCAGCTTGGCGGCGGTACGGACGCCCGGCCGCAGATGGATGCCCGACGGTGCTTCAGAGGCGGGCGCGGAGCACATCGAGGACCTCCTCAAGGATGCGCAGGTCGGACAGTTCCGCCGCCGGGACGAAGGGGGCGCGGGTGACGACGTGACCGCTGTCCATGAGGTCGGCGACCAGCACCTTGGTGACGCTGACCGGCAGCGACAGATGCCCCGCGACCTCGGCGACGGAGAGGGCGCCGGGCCGGCACAACTCAATCACCCGGCGCTTCTCCGGGCTCAGCCCGGTCGGCGGCAGATCACCGGCGGCGATCAGCAGCGTGACCAGGTCGAGGGTGTTGCGGCTCGGGTGGGAGCGGCCGTCGGTGACGACGTACGCCCGCACCAGCCGCTCTCCGGGGCGCGGCCGGGGCGTCATGCCGGACTGCCGGTGCCTTGCCGGGCCGGGCTGGTGAGCTCCTTGCCGAGACGGTCGACCAGCTTGTGCATGCGGTAGGTCACGGCCTCCATGTCCACCTCCTCGCCGGTGGAGACCGCCAGGTAGGCGCCCTCGCCGGCCGCGACCAGGAAGACGTACCCGTGCGCGAATTCGATGAGCGTCTGCCGCCATGGGGTGTTCGAGGTGCCGCAGAACTCGGCGGTGCTGCGGCTGATCGACTGCACTCCGGAGAGCCCGGCGGCCAGGCGCTCGGCGTCGTCGCGGTCGATGTGCGCCGAGTGGGCGCGGAGCATGCCGTCGGCGGAGAGCAGGATCGCGTGCCGGGCCTCCGGCACCTTCAGCACCTCGTCGAGCATCCAGCCCAATTCGTTGGTCGTGGGCTCGATCATGCGTGGGTGGTCCCTTCGTCTGCGTGGGGGGTGGTCGTGGGTGCGGCACCCTCGGAGCCGGCGGCGTCGGACGAGGTCGCCGTCCGTCCCGCCTCCCGCCCGAAGCGGGTGCCGCGCGCGAACGCGCCCATACGGCGGGCGTTCTCCTCGGGCGAGCGGACGGGGGCCCGGTCGGCCTCGGGGGGCGCCTGCTGTGCGGCGGCCGGCTTGGGCTCCGGGGTACGGCGGCGGCGCTTCGGCAGGCCGCCCACGGTGGTGCCTTCGGCCTCGGCGGGGCGCGGGGGCGTCTCCGGCGGGGGCGTCTTGGACGGAGGGGCGGGGGCCGAGGCCGGGTCGGCGGCCGGGCGCGGGGCCCGGGGCGTGGTTCCCTCGGCCTCGGCGGGGCGCGGGGCCGTCTCCAGCGGGGGCGCGGGGGCCAGGTCGGCGGCCGGGCGCGGTGCCGGGGGTTGGGGCGCTGCTGCCGTGGTGTCGGCGTGGGTGAGCAGGGCGGACGGGAGGAGCACCACGGCGCGGACACCGCCGTACGGCGAACGCGTGTCGACGGAGACGCTGAACCCGTACCGCCGGGCGAGCACCCCGATGACGGCGAAGCCGAACTGGGGCGGGTCGTCGAGGCGGGTGACGTCGACGGTGCGCCGTCCGGTGAGCAGCTCACTCGCGCGCTCCACGGCCTGCCCGTCCATGCCGACACCCGCGTCGTCGATGACGACGCACGCCCCGTTGTGCACCGCCTGGACGGTGACCTCGACGGAGGTGTTGGGCTGCGAGTGGCGGGCCGCGTTGTCGAGGAGTTCGGCGGCCGCGAGGACGACGGGCTCGACCGCCCGGCTCTCGACGGCGATGTCCACCTGTCCGTTGACGCGGATACGGCGGTAGTCGCGGATACGGGAGGTCGCTCCACGGACGACCTCGACGAGCGGGGAGGTGGCGCGCTGGCGGCCCGGCCAGGACCCGCACAGCACGGCGATGGCCTGCGCGCGGCGGCCGAACTGGGCGTTGGTGTGATCGATTTCGAGGAGGTCGCGCAGCACGTCGGGGTGGTCGTGCCGGTCCTGCATCTCGGCGATGGACACCTGCTGCTCGTTGGCGAGGGCCTGGATGGAGCGCATCGAGGCCTTCAGGGCGGCCTTGGCGGACTGGTCGGCGCGGGCCCGGGCGTGCTCCACCGCGCCGGAGAAGCGGGCCAGGACATCGTCGAGGCCCTTGGCGAACTCCGTGTCCGTGAGCCGGGAATCGAGCAGACCCTCACCGGGAACAGCGGACCGGTACGGGGCGTCCGCGAGGGCCGGCAGCCGGACCGAGACCAGATGGCGCAGCTCCTCGTCACGCGACCGCAGCCCGTCGGCGAGGTCGGCGTTCCGACTGCGCTGACGGCGGGTGATGCCGTGCTGGCGCACCAGAAGCACGGCGGTGACCAACAGGGCCGCGGCAAGCCCCCAGGACACCGCCTCCGGTATCTGATCGGTCATGGGAGTCCACAAGTCCTTACGTCACGTCGTTCCTGAAGCGTCCTCAGTCGCCCTCGGTCGTCCTCAGGGTCCCGACGGCGCGTGAGTCGACGGATCGCCCGACGCTAGCGGGGTGGCGGCTCGGGCACTTTCCGTGACGCGCAGAAAAATTATCGTAGGGCGCAGAAGTGGCGCGTGGGGCGCGTTTGAGAGTGTGAGGCGTCACCCGGCGCATCCGGATGCGCCGTTCGTCGCCCGCGGCAACCGCTTGCCGCGCTAATGTGACGACCGGCAACTGCCCTCGGCCACAGGGTTCTTGAGGGCTGCCCAGCACAGACGGACGGGGGCCGTCGCAGCAGAGGGGGACCGTTGCCCGCGGGAAGCTACATCGTGGAGACCCAGAGCACAGGTGACGTGGATCCGCGTGAGCGGGTCGATTTCTGGACCGAGCACATCACGTCGTACCAGGCCTCCCGGATGGGTTTCCGATACGCCCGCACGGACAACTTCCGTGGTGAGACCGTCCGTCAGCGCACCGACAGCTATCAGCTGGTCAAGTTCCGGTCGGACGAGATCGAGTACAGCCGCAGTCCGCGCCAGGTGGTCCAGGACCCCGACGAGGACTACCGCTTATTGCTCCCCCTCGCCGGGGAGATCGTGCTGCGGCAGGACGGTCAGGAGGCGCGGGGCACGCCGGGGACGGCCTCGCTGGTCACCTTCGGGGCGCCCTTCCAGTGCCTCCACGACGGGGCCACGCGGGCGTTCGTCCTGACGATCCCGGCCCGTGAGGTCGACGGCCGGCTGGGCCTCAAGACGCCGCTCGCCGCCGGGCTCGATCTCACGAAGGGGCTGGGGCGCGTCGTCGCGTCCATGGTGAACGACCTGTACGAGGAGCGCGACCACCTCACCGATCCGCAGTTCGACGCCGTCTCCGACCGCCTTGTCGAGTTCCTGTGCATGCTCGCGGTCGGCGACGACCGTCCCGACGCGGCCGGGCCGGCTGGGTTCGGTCGAGGCCATGGTCCGACGCTACGTCCGTGACCACGCCGCCGATCCCGCGCTCACCGGTACGTCCATGGCACGCGCCCTCGGCTGGTCCCTCCGCCAGGTCCAACTCGCCCTCCAGCGGGCCGGGACCACCCCGCGGGACGTGATCCGCGAGGAGCGTCTCCGCCTTGTCCGCGACCGGCTCCAGTGCGCGGACTGCGCCCACATGACGATCACCGACCTTGCGTACGCCTCGGGGTTCTCCTCGGCGAGCGCCATGAGCACGGCGTTTCGGCAGCGGTACGGAACAAGCCCACGCGAGATGCGACACCGGTAACGGTGCCCCCGGCCCCGTTTCTCGCCCCCGCCGCCCCTACCCGTCCCATCCCCAGGGGCTGCCGCCCCTTCGACCCCGCCAAGGGGGCTCCGCCCCCTGGACCCCCTGGGGTGGGTGGGTTGTCTGCGGGTGGGTGGGGGTTGCTGTGGGATCGGCCTGAACGGCCTCGTCCTCAAGCGCCGGACGGGCTGGGGGTGCCTGGCCGGGGCTGAAAAGGCTTGGCGCGGGGGCGGGCCGACTGGT
>NZ_JBSFUU010000061.1:0-58747 GCF_053591955.1 Streptomyces sp. NPDC002845
GCCACCTTCACCTCACCGGCCTCGGCACCTGACCGCGAACACGCCAACAACCAGCTCCGAAGTCAACCCCCGAAGGACTTATGACGCAGACCACTAAGCGGTGGCATCGCCCACCCGCACGGCGACGGCAGTGCCTGGTGCCGCATCCCGCACGCCGTGCTCTGCCCCCACCGCGCCCCCACCACCCGGATCAACGCACACCTTCAGGCAGCACGCCGCCAACTCGCCGTCCGCACCCGCCGCCTGATCGACACCGGCGCCTTCACCCCGCCAGCCCCGCCTACGGCCGGCGAACCGCCCGCCGACCACGACCGGCCGCCCCGTCCCGTCGTACAGCTGCTGCTGGGCCGCTATCTCGCCGACCGGCCGCTCGAGGACCTCCAGTGCGTGGCACAGACCCGCCAGCGCCACCGCTGCCCCCAGCCCGTACTCCTCCCCACCACCCCCGCGGGCGTCTGGATGCTGCTGCCCGCCAGTCCGCAGCGCGGCCAACTCGCCCTACCCGCCGCTCTGATGGCCGTCTACGATCTTGGCCACCTGCCCTATGCCGAACAGCTACGCTGGCGCACCCAGCGCTGCCCCGCCCACGCCGCCGCTCCAGGGGCCGCCGATCTCGCCCTGGCCGGATGGCAGGTCTTCGACCCCCTCCTGCACGCGGAACACATCCGAACCCGACTCCCGCACCCCCCGACCGGCCGCCGCGGAGAGGGCTGACGATGGCTCACCATGCCCTCGAGATCACCCTGACGCGGCCTCTCGCCCCGGCCGAACTCCACCAGGCCACCCGCTCGATGCCGCTCGCGGCCAATCACGATGCCACCCGCCTCCTCGCCGTGACGCGTGCCAAGAGCCCGGTCAAGGCCGTCAAACGCCTACGCCACCAGCTGGGCGGACGACTCCCCATCGACGTGATCACCACGCACTACCCGGACGCGGGCGGGCAGCTCCTGCTCAACGTCGCCTTCCCGTCCGCCACCTACACCTCCATCCGCCACGCCGCCGACCATGCGGGCAAGTCCCCGGAACTCTTCGTGCGACAAACCATCCACCGCGCCCTGGCCCAGTACGCCAGCGACGAGGCCGACCGCCTCGACCAGGCCGTGCAGCAGCTGCTCGCCCACACCACGGCCGCCCCTCTCCTGGCGGCCGTAGGCCGCGCCCTCACCCGTACTCCCGGAGCCGCGCCATGCTGAACCCCACCGACGAACAACAGGCCGCGGCGGATGCCTTTCACGCCGGCGAGCACCTCGCGCTGCAGGCCGGTGCGGGCACTGGCAAGACCACCACCCTGGCCCTGCTCGCCCACGCCACCTCGCGCCGCGGCCGCTACCTCGCCTATAACCGGGCCATCGCCCAGGACGCCGCCGCCCGCTTCCCCCAAAACGTCTGGTGCAAGACCGCCCACGCGCTGGCCTACGCCGCCGTCGGCCACCGCTACACCCGCCGCCTGAACGCCCCGCGCCGGCCGGCCTGGCAGACCGGCCAGGCCCTCGGCATCACCAAACCAATCCGCATCGGCGACCGCGACCTGTCCCCAAAGGCCCTCTCCTACGCCACCCTGCGCACCGTGGCCCGCTTCTGCCACACCGCCGATGAGGCGATCACCCGCCACCACGTGCCGCGCCTGCGCGGCCTCGAGGACACGGGCCTGCACACCGAACTCGCCCAGCACGTGGTGCCGTTCGCCCGCAAGGCCTGGGCCGACCTGCAGCACCCGGACGAGGGTGCGGTCCGCTTCGACCACGATCATTACCTGAAGATCTGGGCCCTCACCCAGCCCGCCATCAATGCCGACTTCCTGCTCCTGGACGAGGCCCAGGACACCAACCCCGTCGTCGAACAGATCTTCCTGGGCCAGCGCGGCCACGCCCAGCTGGTCATGGTCGGCGACTCCGCCCAGGCCATCTACCAGTGGCGCGGCGCCAAAGACGTCATGACCGGCTTCGACGGCACCCAGCTCACTCTCTCCCAGTCCTTCCGCTTCGGCCCTCAGCTCGCTCAAGAGGCCAACCGCTGGCTGCACATCGCCGACGCCCCGATCCGCCTGACCGGCACCCCGGCCGTGCCCACCGAACTCGGCCCCCTCACCCGCCCCGACGCAGTACTGTGCCGCACCAACGTCGGCGCCATGGCCCAGACCATGGACCTGCTGGCCGCCGGATACCGCGTCGGGCTGGCCGGGGGAGCAGACAGCCTGCGCGCCCTGGCCCTGGCCGCCCGCGACCTGAAAGAAGGCCGCCGCACCACCCACCCCGAACTGGTCCTGTTCCCCTCCTGGGGCGAGTTGCAGGACTACGCCGCCCATGACCCGGCCGGACGCGACCTGCAGCCGCTGGTCGACCTCGTCGACCGCCACGGCACGGACGCCATCCTGGCCGCCCTCGCCCAACTCGTCCCCGAACACCAGGCCGAGGTGACCGTCTCCACCGCCCACAAAGCCAAGGGCCGCGAATGGGCCCGCGTGAAAATCGCCGACGACTTCACCCCACCCAAAGACAGTGACCAACACGACGACACCGGCCGCGCGGTGCCCGGCCCCATCGACGACGGCGAAGCCCGCCTCGCCTACGTAGCCGTCACCCGCACCCGCCACCGACTCGACATCGGCGGCCTGTCCTGGATTGAAGATCACCCTGCCGCATCCCTCTCACCGTCGCCGCAGGCAGCAGGCGGGTGTACCTAGCCTTCGGCCCCCGGGGCGGGGGCGGAGCTTGTTGGTCGGCGTACGGAGGCGGCGCTGTGAGCTGGGACGAGCCGACCGGATGCGCGCTGACCAGCAGCGTCCCCAGCTTGCCGGGGGTGGGTGCGGGTAGCGCGGTGGCGTTGATGGGGGTGAAGCCGTGCCGTGGTGTACTGCCGGTGCAGGATGGTCAGTTCACGTTCTCGGCCCTCCAGCCATTTCCCGTGCATGGGCTGTGCCCCGTACGCCCCGATAGGGGGCTCGGCCTGGCTGAAGGCGAAGACCCCACGGGGGTGAGACGTTGGGCGATCAGCGGGAACAGGTGCTCGGGGTCGGTGAACCACACCGCGCCCCAGACCGAGTAGATGGCGTCGTAGACGGTGGTGTCCGCGGCGAGGTAGTCGGTCACGTCCGCGTGGACGAACGACAGCCCGGGACGTCCTTCCACCAGGTGCTTGCGCGGGCTACCTGGACGGGGAGAGGTCAACCCCGGTCACCTGGACGCCCTGGCGTGCCAGGACCACGGCCTCCTTGCCTTCGGCGGGCCCGAGTTCGAGCGCGGTGGCAGGCTGCCCGAGGATTTTGGCGCCGGGCTCGTGGCCCGGGTACTGCGTCCACTCGAACCTCTCGGCCAGCGGCTGCTGCTCGCCCTGGCCCGGGTGGGCAAGTAGGTGTCCCAGTATTCGGCCGGGGTCCGGGGCGCGCGAGGCGTGAAGCTCCTGGGGAGGACGGTGAGATCAGTCGAAGTGGTCACCGTACCCGCGCTGCCGCCCGCCCGCGGATGAATGACTCACCACGTGCGCGGTCGAACGAGTCGGGCCCGAAGACGCTCACGGCGCCTTCGGGCCCGACTCGTTCGAGGCGTTTCAGTGGTAGTTCTCGCCGGGCCGGCAGGGGCCGCACTTGGCGTAGTCGGCCTCCCATGGCTTCCAGTCGACCTCGAAGCCATTGTCGGCGAGGCACGGAGGACCGGCACGGCCTGCTTCAGGCCATCGCGGATCCGAACCAGCGCAGTCAGATGATCCAGGCCTGCGCCTTCGAGCTCGAGGTCGCGCGGAGCTGGCTGGTCCTGGCGACCCCCGCCGGTCACGAAGGACCTTCACTGCGGTGACGACGTGAGGGGACAGCCAGCAGGTCATTTCGTCTGGTGCGCGGAAGCATGCGTGCCTGTGTCATAGAAGAGGCCGTTCTTGCTTCGCCGTTGCAGGAACACGGCCCGCAGGCTGGCCCAGAGCGAGGCTTGCCGGAATGGCGTCGAAGGCTTCTTCAACGCGGCGGGCCAGGGTCTTGGTGCCGCCGTGGCCGCGGCGTCTGTCGTAGCCTTCGGGGCCGCGGCCGGCGACCCAGTTGCGGGCGCCGCAGCGCCAGGCACTGAGGGCGAATTCGCCGAGGAGACGCAGCCGTACGTCCTCGCGGCTGTCGGTGCCGAGTCGTTCTTCGAGGATCTCCACCAGGCGCTGCTGGACCTTCATGGAGGACAGGATGCTGTGGTCGTGCAGGACGGGGGTGCCGGCGGCGAGGCGGCGGGTGCGCAGGAAGCGTTGGTCCCAGTCGTCGGGCATGGACAGGATGGCCGCGGTCAGCGAGGTGCGCAGGGCGTCGAGTGCGGGGCCGGGGGCGGTGTGCGCTTCGAAGTGGGTGGTGTAGGCGTCCCAGAGTTCGCCCTCGGTGGCCATGGCGACGTCCTCCTTGGCGCCGTAGTAGCGGAAGAAGGTGCTGCGGCCGATCTCGGCGTGGGCGGTGAGTTCTTCGAGGGTGACGCGGTCGAAGCCGCGCTCGCTGAACAAGGCCAGCGCGGTGTCGGCGAGCGCGCGGCGGGTGCGCTGCTTCTTGCGTTCGCGCAACGGCAGGGCGCTGTCGTCGTCGGGGGCGGGGGTGTTGGTGGCCACGAGGCCAGACTACCGATGCGGGACCCGGGCCTGAATGGCACTGGAGTCATTTCGGCACTCATGACAGTCTTAGACTCAGTCTCACTTTCTTGGTTGTGGGCCGGGCCTCGCCCTGCCCACACGTTCGACGTGTGGGGAGAGCTGTCGTGATACGCCGTACCGAAACTCCGCCCGAGATCACCCGCGCCGATGCGTGCACGGTGGTGATCACCGTGCGGCACGCAGGCGACGCCGCGCGCCAGCAGGCCCTGGCTGAGGCAGCGGCTGACGGCCGGGAGCGGGAGTTCTGGCCGGGTGGGCTGTTGAGCTGGTCGTTGTTCGCCAGCACCGACGGGCAGGCGTTGATGGCGTACGAGCAGTGGGCCGACGACGCATCCCTCGATGCGGCGCTGGCCTCACCGGCGCCGTACATGCCGGGGATAGTGGGCACCGAGCCGTCCGCGCCGGTCCGCTACGGCCTGCACCGCTCCCACGTGAGCGTGGCCGGGCAGGCTGATGCGGGGTGTGTGGTCACCCCGGTGTTCGATGCGGACGGCCCGGAGCGCCAACGGCACTTCATCGACGAGGTGTTCACGATGACCAAGGACGTGCCGCCGATGCCTGGTGCGATCGCCGCGCACTTCCACACCAGCACCGATGGCACCCGGGTCTTCAACTATGCGGAGTGGACGGACGAGCAGGCCCACATCGACGCCGTCACCGCCGACGACCCCCAGCGCATCCGGAGCCGCATCACCGGCGAGATCGAGGGTGTGCGGCCGTGCGGATACCGCCGCTGGCACCTGCACACCGCCCTGACCGCGGCACCGTGATGTCCGCTGACGCCGCGACAACGAAGGGCACCCCGGAGTCGGGGCGGGGCTCGCTGACGGTGCTGCTGCTTGCCTCCACGCTGGGGGTGATGGGCGGCGCCACCATCGCCCCGGTCATCGAGGTGATCCGCCAGGCCCTCGATGTGGGCGGCACCGAGGCCGGGCTGGTCCTGACCTCCCACAGCCTGGCCATCGCCCTGGTCAGTCCGCTGGTCGGGCGGGCCACCGACCGCTTCGGCGTCCGACTCCCGCTCGCCGCGGGGCTGGTGGTGTACGGGCTGGGCGGCGGCGCGGGCCTGGTCATCGACTCCTACCCGGTGCTGTTCGCCTCCCGCCTGGTCCTCGGGGTGGGTGCGGCGGCGGTGTTCACCTGCTCCACCGCCGCCCTGCTGGGCCTGTACCGGGGAGAGATGCGCGACAAGGTGATGGGCTGGCGCACCGCCGCCACCACGGCGGGCGGCTTCGCCTACCCCCTCGCGGCCGGCGCGCTGGGCAACCACTCCTGGCACGCACCGTTCGCCATTTACCTGATCGGCCTGCCGCTGGGTGCCGCCACGCTGCTCGCCCTGCCCAAGGCCACCCCGGCACGCGAGAAGAGCCCGAAGACGAAGGGGTCTCGTGACGGGGCTGTCCGGCTCCTGCGCGAGCACCCGCTGGTGCTGGGGCTGTGCGGGCTGTGGGTGGCCAGCACCGGGCTGATGATGGTGCTGGCGGTCTCCCTGCCGCGCCGCCTGGACCAACTGGGTATTCACGACACGCTGGTGGTCGCGCTGTACGGCATCGTGCTGTCCTCCGGCGCCGCGAGCCTGATCGGCCTGACCTACGCCAAGCTCACCGCCCGCTTCGGCTATGCGGTGTTGATGCGGTGCGCGGTCGGCGCGTGGACAGCGGGGCTGCTGCTGTTCGCCGTCGCCGGACACTGGGGGCCTTTGCTGCTCGTGCCGGTGCTGACCGGCGTCGGCAGCGGCATCATGATGCCCACCCTCACCGTCCTGGTCGACCGTGCGGCCCCGGCCGAACAGCGTGGCACCGCGACCTCGTTGCAGGCCACGGCGCTGTTCGGCGGGCAGTTCGGCTCGCCTCTGGTCTTCGGTCCGTTGATCGACGCCACCTCGATCGCCACCGGCGCCCTGGTTGCCGCGACCGGTACTGCGGGCATCCTGGCCGCGCTGTTCCGGCTACGGGAACCCGAGCCGCCGAGCGACGACGCGGAGCCAGGCAAGGACGATCCACGCGCGGCCCAAGTCGGCGACCAGGCATGACATGGCGTCTGATCGCGACAGCACTTCGTGAATAAGGGGGTGCCCGGGCGCTTACCTCCCCGGTGCGGCGGCTGCCCCTCGCCGGTGCGGGCTGGGCAGCACGAAGGCCAGGGTGGCAACGGTCGTGCACACGGCCGCGAGGGCCACGAATACTGTCCGGTAGGAGGCAGCCGTGCCTGCGGTGGCTGCGGCGAGGGTGACCAGAGCGGCCAGACCGACGGCACCGCCGATCTGCCGGGTGGCGTTCATCAAACCCGAGGCCGCGCCGGCGTCCTGCTCGGCAATGCCGGAGGTGACGATGGTGGTGATCGGGGTGATCAGCAAGCCCATCCCGGCCGCCATCACGATCGCGGGTCCCAGCAGGCCCTCCCAGTAGGTGCTGTCGGTGCCGATCCGGCTCTGCCACACGAAGCCCGCCGCGGCGATCAGCGCGGCCAGCACGATCAGAGCCCGGGGGCCGGTGCGGCGCATGACGGCGGGAGCCAGGCGGGCGGCGGCGATCCCGACCAGGGTGTGCGGCAGGAAGCCGACACCGGTGGCCAGCGCCCCGTAATGCAGGACGTCCTGCATGTAGAGCGAGAGGAAGTACCACATGGGGATGAAGCAGGCCCCGGCCAGCAGCATCACGGCATTGCCCGCCCAGACAGGTCGCAGACGCACCAGACGGGGCGGCATGAGCGGAGCCGCCGCCCGCGTCTCGGCCCACACGAACGCGGCCAGCGCCAGCACACCGACGGCGAGGCTCGCCACGGTCGCCGACCCGCTCCAGCCGTGCGCCTGGGCCTGGGTGACGCCGTAGATGAGGGCGGTGACACCGAGCGTGGCAAGCACCGCGCCCGGCACGTCGAGCTTCCGGCCCCGCGTACGAAAACGGTCGGCGGGCAGCAGCCGCAGAGCGGCGAGCACGGCCACAGCACCGATGGGAACGTTGATCAGCAGGATCCACCGCCAGGACAGGGCCTGGGTGAGCACCCCGCCGATCAGATTGCCCGCCGCTCCGCCCGCCGAGCTGACCGCGGTCCAGATCGCCAACGCCCGCGTGCGAACCGGGCCTTCGCTGAACGTGGTGGTCAGGATCGTCAGCGTGGCCGGGGCCAGCACGGCGGCCCCCAGCCCCTGCACGGCCCGCATCGCGATCAGCACCCCCGGCGAGGTGGCGAGCCCGCCCACCAGACTTGAGGCGGCGAACAGCACCAGGCCCCACAGGAAGACCCGACGGCGGCCGTACACGTCGGCCAGTCGGCCCCCGAGCAGCAGGAAACCGGCGAAGACCAGCGCATAGCCACCGACCACCCACTGCAGGTCAGCGGCGCCGAAGCCCAGGGCGGACTGCATCGAGGGCAGGGCGACGTTCACCACCGACACGTCGAGCACCACCATGAACTGCGCCGCGCACGCCAGCCACAGCACCGCCGCCCGCAGCCCCGGTCCTTCAAGGGCCGGCTCCGTGTCCGGCTGGCTGCTGGCGCCGCGCGCCTCGCGAGATCCCATTGGCCTTCACCCGTTGCCGCCCGCCCGGTTTTCATCGTACAGCGGTACTATAAAAACCGGTTGCCGAAGGAAAGGAAGGGGGCCGGGGTGCCGAAACGGGTGGACCACGCCCAGCGCCGGGCGTACATCACCGACGCCCTGGTGCGCGTGGCAGCGGCCGAGGGCCTGCACGCGGTGACCATGCGCGCGGTCGCCGCCGAGGCGGGCATGTCACTGAACCTGGTGCAGTACTACTTCGAGACGAAGGCCCACCTGCTGCACGCAGCCCTGAAGCGATTGGAGCAGCAGAGCCACCAGCGGTGGTCGGCCCGGCTGGCCGGCCTGCCGCACCCAGTGACCGCGCACGCCTTCTTCGAGGCGTTCCTCGCCGAGGCACTGCCCACCGACGATGCCAGCCGGAGCTTCCATCTGGTGTGGACCTCGTACGCGGTGCTGGCGATGACCGACCCCGAACTGGCCGCGCAGCCCTTCGTCGAAGGGCCCGACCGCCTGGAGAGGCAGCTGACCGCCGTACTGGAGCAGGCCCAGCAGGAGGGCGCCTTCGACCGGCGGCGGGATGCGGCGACCGAGGCCGCTCACCTTCTGTCCCTCAGTCACGGCCTGGGCACCAGCGTCCTGGTCGGCCAGCGCAGGGCAGACGCGGCCATGGGCATCCTGCGCGCCCACCTCGACCAGCTCTTCCAGCCCCCCGTCCACCCCGGAGCAAGCCCGGATGCAGCAGCAGACCATGCCGGATAACCTCCTTCCAGGCAAAGCGGGGTCGTACGGCGCTGACGCGGATCGTGGACGGTGGCGCTCTTGCTGTTCGTCGTCGCCGGCAACTGGGCGGTGCTGCTCGTGTGGTTGCCGGGTCATGGGCCAAGAGATCGAACGTGGAAGGTCAGCCCCTCTGGGCTGCTCAACCGCAGAGAAGGGCCGTCGTTCTGACCGGTCCGGGTGACGACGCCTTGACCGTGACGGCGTACGCGGGCAGCGACGCCTTCCAAGTCGTCGACGCCGATGGCGAGTTCCCACTGAGGGGCGGAAGAGCCGGGCTCGCGTGCTGTGATGAAGTCGGCGTCGGCGAGCGGAGCGCCGGCCGTCTCCCGGTAGAAGTGCCGGGCCTGGTCCGGTTCATTGCAGGCCAGGACCATGCGGTGCGGGGCGTACGCGGTACGCGGCGGGAACTCCCATCCGCTGAACCGGTAGGGCTGCCACAGGGAGAAGGCCGCACCGGCCGGATCGATCAACGTCGCCATGCGGCCCTGGTCGCCTGCCTCGAAGGGAGGGAGCACGAGGCGTGCGCCGTGAACGGTCGCTGCTTCGGTGCGTCGGTCGACGTCGTCGACCGCCAGGTAGTAGGCGATGTGCGCGGGAGCAGTCGGTGGGTAGACCGGATTCGCGAGGTCGCTCACGCTGCCGATCCGGTAACCGTTGGCGGCAATTTTGGTGGCCTGGCGCCAGTCGTCCGCATCCACCGCGAAGCGCCAGCCCAGTGCCGTCGAGAAGAAGGCCGCGGTGCCGGGCAGGTCGCGGGTTTTGAGGTCCATCCAGCAGAACCTGTTCACGGTGGCTCCCTTGTCGTCCGGATACTGGGGTATCGGGTGACCGGACGGCCGCTTAAGTCGTCGCGACCTGGTCCCGGGCCAGGCGCTCGCGCAGCGTGGCGGCGAACTCCTCGGCCCGCGCCAGCTGGGTGCGCAGTTTCTCCACCTGCTCGGCGGCGCCCTGCTCGTATCCGCGGACGTGCTCCAGCAGGGCCTCCCGCTCGACCGCCGTCAGCTCCTCGCCGGAGTCGAGGCGGTCGGTGACCTCCAGCAGATCCCGCATCTCGTCCAGGGTGAAGCCGAGCGGCTTCATGCGGCGGATGACCATCAGGCGGGCCACATCGGCCTCGGTGTAGAGGCGGAAGCCGCCCTGGGAGCGGGCGGAGGGGATGACCAGGCCGGTCTCCTCGTAGTGCCGGATGGTGCGCAGCGACAGCTCGGTCCGTGCGGCGACCTCGCCGATCTGCATGTGCTCGCTGCTCACGCGGGCGCCCTTCCTCATCTGTCGCCAAGGCCACAGGAGGCCGACGTCGATCTCTACCGTAACGTTAGGGTAGAATAAGTGATCGTCGGGGTCGGCTCCGCGCCGTCCCCGCTCCCATGGTGCGGGATGGATCGTTCCCGTGACCGTCAGCCGTGTCGGGGCCGACGATGCCCCCGGCGAGGACCGACGCCTGCAGGAGAGAGCGTGCGCATGCCCATGACGCCCAGCGCCGCCGCCTGCCCGCCGTGATCCTTCGCCCCTGAGCAGCCTCGCGGATCCAGCTCACGCCCCGCTGCTGCCTTCGACTTCAGCCCGCCGTACGGGGGCTTCGCGGATGGCCGTCCCGGCCTTCCTGCGCCTTCCCGCACGCCCCGAGTGATGCCGGGCGTGCCCGAGCACGACAGGTACTTTTCTTGTCTACGTCCGCACTGTCCCCGGCCGCGCGGCTGCGCGGCCTGCGCCCCGACTGGCTGTCCGACCCGAAGGTCTGGCGCACCGAGGTCCTGGCCGGCCTGGTGGTCGCGCTCGCGCTGATCCCCGAGGCGATCTCGTTCTCCATCATCGCCGGGGTCGACCCGGCGATCGGCCTGTTCGCGTCCTTCACCATGGCCGTGACCATCTCGGTCGTCGGCGGCCGCCGCGCGATGATTTCCGCCGCGACCGGCGCCATCGCCCTGGTGATCGCTCCGCTCAACCGCGAGCACGGCCTGGGCTACCTGGTCGCCGCCGTCATCCTGGCCGGCGTCTTCCAGATCGTCCTCGGCGCGCTCGGCGTCGCCAAGCTGATGCGGTTCGTGCCGCGCAGCGTGATGGTCGGGTTCGTCAACGCCCTCGCCATTCTGATCTTCATGGCCCAGGTGCCCGAGATGCACGACGTGCCCTGGCCCGTCTACCCGCTCATCGCCGCAGGTCTCGCGCTCATGGTGTTCTTCCCGAAGGTCACCACGGTGATCCCGGCCCCGCTCGTCTCCATCGTCATCCTCACCGTGATCACGGTCGCCGCCGGCATCGCGGTGCCGACCGTGGGCGACAAGGGCGAGCTGCCCTCCTCCCTCCCCGTGCCCGGCCTGCCGGATGTGCCGTTCACGATGGATACCCTGACCACCGTCGCCCCCTACGCGCTCGCGATGGCGCTGGTTGGTCTGATGGAGTCGCTGATGACGGCCAAGCTGGTCGACGACATCACCGACACCCACTCCTCCAAGACTCGTGAGTCGATCGGGCAGGGCATCGCGAACATCGTCACCGGCTTCTTCGGCGGCATGGGTGGCTGCGCGATGATCGGCCAGACGATGATCAATGTGAAGGTGTCCGGCGCCCGTACCCGCCTGTCCACGTTCCTGGCGGGCTCGTTCCTGATGGTGCTGTGCATCGTCTTCGGGCCGGTCGTTTCCGACATCCCCATGGCGGCCCTGGTTGCGGTGATGGTGATGGTGTCCTTCGCGACGTTCGACTGGCATTCCATCGCCCCGAAGACCCTGAAGCGGATGCCCGCCGGGGAAATCGCCGTCATGGTCATCACCGTCGCCTGCGTCGTGGCCACCGACAACCTCGCCATCGGCGTCGTCGTCGGCTCCGTCACCGCGATGGTGATCTTCGCCAAGCGCGTCGCCCACCTCGCGAACGTCACCGCGGTCACCGACCCCGATGGCACCAGCGTGGTCTACGCTGTGACCGGCGAGCTGTTCTTCGCCTCCTCCAACGACCTCGTCGGCCAGTTCAACTACGCCACCGATCCCGACAGGGTCGTCATCGACCTGTCCGCCGCCCACATCTGGGACGCTTCCTCGGTCGCCGCACTGGATGCGATCGAGACCAAGTACACCCAGCGTGGCAAGAGCGTCGAGATCATCGGCCTGAACAAGCCGAGCGCCCAGATCCACGAGAAGCTCAGCGGCGAACTCACCGGCAGTCACTGACCTGACCGTTCTGCACCAGGGCCGTCCGGGAACCGCAACTGTCCACGGCGACCCGTGTAGTGCTGCCGTCCGCACGGAGCAGGCTTCTGCCTCGTGGCGCCCTGTGATCGCCAACCATGGGATCAATGGCGGACAGCCGGCGGCCTGTTCGACACTTCGGCTGGCCAGCGCGACACATCACCGCCCCGCAGGTTGGACCGCTACCGGGCCTGACGGTGTCGGAGTGGGCGAGGCCGCGGCTCTGCCCGCGCACCGTCAGCCACGGCATTATGGCCCGCTGGCGCGGTATGCGGCGCTGGCCGATACGCCCGAGCGGTCTCAGAGTTGGCCAGGACCAGCCTGGAAACAGTCTGCGTGATCCCGCACCCAGTCGGCAAAGCTCCGCGCGGGACGCTGCACCACCTGCTCAACGGCCTTCTCGGTCCGGCTCTTGTCGTTGCCGGGGCGGAGCGTCGCACTGTCCAGCAGCGCTTGCACCGCCGCTGCCGGATATCGCTTCTCGAGTTCTCGCCGCGCCTGTGCGGCGCTGCGGGCCTGGAAAAGAAGGGGGCGGCCCAGCACGTCCGCGATGATGCCCACCTGCTGACGTGCCGTCAGGGCCTGGGGTCCGGTGAGCGCATACGACGTGCCGCGGTGACCCGGACGGGTCAACGCGGCCGCGGCCACCGCGGCGATGTCACGCGGATCGACACAGGCGACCGGCGTATCGGCCGGATACGCTCGCACGACTCCCTCCGCCTTGATGCCGCTCGCCCAGGCGAGCGTATTGCTCATGAACGCCCTTGGCCGCAGGAAAGTCCATTCCAGTCCGGAGCTGCGGATGAAGGCTTCGCCCGCACTGTGCCAGCGGGTGATCAGCCCGTGGGGGAGGGGGTCCGTGACCGACAGCGTGGAGAGCTTCACCACGTGCTGCACGCCGGCTTCCCGTGCCGCCTCGGCGAGATTCCTGTCAAGCTCTGGACGGGTGGGGTCATTGGTGATCAGCAACGCGGCCCGTACCCCGCACAGAGCGCTTCGCAGGGACGCAGGGTCCGCGTAGTCGCCGTGTGCCACTTCAACAGGTCCGGCGGGAGGCACCAGTCGGGAGGGGGCACGACTCAGCAAGCGTACTGCCTCGCCTTGCGCGGCGACCAGCCGGGCGGTCTCTGCCCCGACGGTTCCACTCGCACCGGTGATCAACAACATGTGGCACGAGCTTCCGGCACGGGCATTCCTCCCGACGTATCGAATGACCCATCACGCAGGCAGGTGCCCCCGTTGAAACCTCACGTTACGTTAATATTTGGTCGACCCGGATCATCTCGGATCGCCCGCTGTGTCATGGGGAAACGGTGTGAAGAGTGATGGGAACCCTTGCTTCAAGAATCTACCATTGCGTTAGAATAGGGATGGCTCGCCACCGTAGTCGGGCTTCGCACGTGTTCTGCAGAGTGCACGATCGGGGAGGCGCCATGGCCGACGAAATCACCCACGCTCACATCGTCGGTCGGCAGGGCTCAGATACCACCTGCCGCGCGGTGAGTAGGGACACGTTGGGTACCGCATCCAGGATCCGCCCCGCCGTCTGCGATGAGCCGGACGCAGCGTGATGGCGGAGTCGGACGTGCCCTCGCCCGCCGGTCACGGGTCACGGCGCACCCATCGGCAGGAACGGGCGCCACATCAACTCCCCGCTCCGGCAGTCCTTTTCCCAGGGCTTTCGGCCAACTCGTTCTCACAGCGCAGGTCGCCGGCCGCGGCGCGCGTTGCTACCACAGATGCCATGACTCGTGCCCCGCGCCCCGGGGAGATGTCCAGACGCCCCAGGACGGTAGGGGTGGTGATCGCTGGAAGCACCGTGCTGTACAGCACGGAAGCTCGTTCTTCGAGATCACTGAGACCGGACAGAACGTGAGACATGAGCTGGAGCCCGGCAAATGCCCCCACCAGCAACTCGGCAGTCTGCTCGAGCGCTGCATAGGGCAGTAGCTCACCGTGTTCTTTCGCAGCGTTCAGATCCCGCTCTACCTCTCGTATCCAATCCAGATAGGGCTTCTTATGGTCTGCGCCAGGCCAGTTCCTGCGGTCCAGGGCCAGCCGGACACTGCCCCGCACCAGCGGGTCCCGCGGCATGAGGTAGGCGAGCAGCATGCCCCGGTCGACCACGGACTGCAGACGCAGCTCCGTCACGGGGGGGCGTGGCACAGACTCCACCTGAGCGTTCAGCAGTCCCTGCGCCACGTCGTTCTTGGATTCGAAGTGGAAGTACAGCGCGCCCCTGGTCACTCCCGACTGTTTGACAATGTCCGCGATAGTCGTCGCGTCGTAGCCGAGTGCGGCGAACACTTCGCCAGCCGCCCGGAGGATCTCCTGACGGGTCCGCGTCGCCCTTTCCTGGCGCGCCATCGTTGCCTCCCTCTCTTCCGCTGTCGCAACGCGACGGCAGCTCGCGCAGCAATCCAGCCCTCATATGGCGTGGAGAAAAGAAACCAACACGCTCGCACTTTGTAGCAAGTCGGGGACCAGCCCGCATACCGAACCTGCCGAAACGGGGACAGTCTTGACCATCGCAACTCCCTTACCGCGTCCCACGGTTCCCGCCCCGCCCAGCGTGCGGATCGAGGGGATCCCCTCGGTGGTCTCCGGCCAGACGCTATCCAGTACCGTGCCCCGTGAACTGGTTCACCGTGCCGCACTGGCAGAGGTCTTTGTCACGGGCTGGACCCGGCTCGGCGCGGAGGACTTCCGTGTCACCGCCCAGTGGCCCAGATCGCATGTCCTGTTCGCCCCGTTGTCCAGAGGGCGGCACGACCCTCTCATTGTCGCTGAGTCAATCCGTCAAGCCGGTATGGTAATTGCTCACGCTGAGTACCGTATACCTGTTGGCTATCACTTCGTTCTGACGCAAATGGGGCATACGGTTTTACCTGAAGGCCTGGAGGTCGGCTCAGTGCCCCAGGAACTCACGCTGGATCTATCGTGTTCGGACATCTCTCGGCGAGGTCAGCGGGTCAGCGGCTTCCGCGTGGACGCCACCATCTGGTCCGCCGAGGGGGCGGTGGCGACCGGATACGCCGCGTTCGTCAGTATGGCTCCCGCGGTCTACGAGCGGTTGCGCGGCGCCCGGTTGGCTGCGACGCCGCCGTCGGACGGCCTGGCTCCACCCATCAGCCCTCAGCTCGTGGGGCGAAATCATCCGATGGAGGTGGTGCTCGCCCCCACGGAGAGCGAAGAACGCTGGGAGGTGCGCACAGATGCGCGTCACCCGATCCTGTTTGACCATCCAGTCGACCACATCCCCGGGATGGTCCTGCTTGAGGCGGCTCAGCAGGCTGCGGCGGCTCGCGCCTACCCGCTGAGCTTCGAGGCGGTCTCCATGGAATCCGTCTTTCACCGGTACGCGGAGTTCGACACCCCCTGCGTCATCACGGCCGACGGTGAGACAGACGACCCCGCCTGCCCGGGCGTGCACGTCAAGGCGCACCAGAACGGAAGCCTGCTCTTTGAGAGCACGCTGCGCCGGGCGTCCTCCCTTCCGTCTGACCAGAAGTGAAGCCGCAGGCGAAGGCCAGCAGTTGGGGCCCAAGCTGTAACTCTCGGTTCCGCCCGCCTTCATGTCTCTGTGCGAACTTGAGCACCGAGCAGTTCCCACACGGCGGATACCGTCTTCTGCTCCCACCAATAGGGGTCCCTGCGGCCCAGAGTCTCAAGCCCGACCGTCACGGCCGTCAGCAGATCAGACGTGGCCGGCTTGTCGTCCAGACCGCCGAAGTGCCGCCGTAGAAGGCCAAGCCATTCCTCCCTGAGGGGAAGGACCGCGCTCTCGGGGCCGATGTCCCCCTCGACCTCAAGGCGCATCCCCGCTCGCAGCACCGGGTCCTGTGCCAGGTGCTGCACCACTGCGACGGCAAAGCGGCCAACCGACTCCGGGGAAGAGTGCGGCTCGGTGGGGTGGGTGCAGGCGAGGGAGCGAAGATGGCGGCGCGCCTCTTGCCAGACCTCGGTGGCCAGAGCGTTCTTGGATTCGAAGTGGAAGTACAACGCGCCCCTGCTCACCCCTGCGCTGCGGCTGATGTCGAGCAGATCCGTCGCTTTTGCGCCCTCGCTGTCAAATAACTGGGCGGCGGCATCAACCAGGGCCTGACGGGTTCGCGCGGCACGTACCTGCATGGGCGGCACCTGTCCTTCTTGAAGTTGTGTGTCCGGACGGCATGGCTGTCCGTCGCATCCTGGATGGTTGAGGGTCATTCTGCCCCCGCCTTCCGAGTGAAACCAACACCTCAGTACGGTTAGGTTTCCGCCATTGATAGACGGTTTTGCGTCTACTTCTTTGTCGTGAACGGAACATAATGCCAGTTCAGGGGGGTGGCTGAGTCCTCCGCGCGCCCGTGACCCCAGTGGCGCGAGGCCGAGCGACAGTCAAGGAACCCTTGAGAAAAACTGATGAAACGTTAAAAACAGATATGATGGTTTGTTATGATGCTGGCGCGCGCAACGGGTTGGCAGGGACGTGGGCCGACCCTCAAGGCAGGTAGCCATCAGTCGCCACTGTTCGGCTGGCGACAGACCCTGGGGGATGCCATGCAGGTGCTCGTGGTGGAGGATGAGGCCGAGCTCGCGGAGTCGCTGGCTTGTGGGCTCAGACGTTATGGGTACGAGACGGTCAGTGTCACCACGGGGGCGGGGGCCTTGGCGGCGTACCGCGACGTGGAACTGGTCTTGTTGGACCTTGAGTTGCCCGACATCGACGGTCTGGAAGTGTGCCGCCGCATCCGCTCGGCCAGCGACACGCCCATCATCGCGTTCACCGGCCGTGGTACTGAACTCGACCGCGTTCTGGGTCTTCAGGCAGGGTCCGACGACTGCCTGGGCAAGCCGTACGGGTTCCGGGAGCTGATAGCCCGCATTGAGGCGGTCATGCGGCGTGTCCGTCCGCAGAGGGGTGTTCGCCAAGGCGGAACCATCGAGTGCGGTCCGCTGACGATCGACGCTGTCGGCCGGGAGGTCTGGCTGGACGGCGAGCTGGTCGAAGTGACCCGCATGGAGTTCGAGCTGCTTCACTATCTGGCCAGTCATCCTGGTGCGGTCATCACACGCGAGCAGCTGATGGCCGAACTTTGGGGCAATCCGATGGCCCACACGCTGGGGAAGCGGGTGAGCCGCACCATCGACACCCACGTCAGCGCGCTGCGGAGCAAGCTCGGTTCGAACACCTGGATTCTCACCGTCAGGGGTGTCGGATTCCGGTTCGGGTGCGCCTAGGCCGATGGGCAGGAAGGCGCCGCAGCCTGTCGATGGGCTGCGGCGCCTTTGTGTGCTGACCGGCCGACGTCCTATGCGGACCGAGAGTGATGCTTGTCGAGAGACTGCAGCACATCGTCCTCGTGGTACAGCTTGCGGCCTCGCCTGCTGCGTCGGCGCCACTGGCCTTGGCTGGCAAGCCGGTAGACGCTGCCGGTGGGGATGTTCCACAGGCGGGAAATGTCAGCGGCGGTGAGCCAGGCGGGAGAGGGGCTGCCGGTGCCCCGCAGGCGCTGCCCCAGCTGTGCCCACTGGTGTCCCGACCACAGATGTGCCGGATCGGCATCACACCGTATCTGCCCTGAGCCGGCCGGAGCGCTGGGGTGTACGACCGTTCTAAGGATCCCGCCGCAGCCTGACTCCGGACAACGTCCGACACTCACCCGGCGGTGGGCGGGGTCGACCGCGTTCTGCGCCCTACGTGTCAGCCGTGCCACCTCCCGCGAAGCGTCACCAGCCGTGCTGTGTGTGCACAACCAGTCGCTGTGACGAATGAGGAAAGCGGCCAGGGCGTCGACGGTCCTGGACGGTGGGTGAACCCTCCGCTTCTGGACGATCAGCCCGGCCCAGGAACCGAGCACCGCAACCGTCGCGGCGCGCGCGTCAGCCGCCGCGGTATTGAAAGGCAGGCCGGGCAGTGCTCCGCCCGAAGTCCGCTCGCGCAGTCCACCCGGCGGCCTGTTGCCGCCAAGGATCTCCGCGCAGGCCTGGTACAACCCGGGAAGGCGGTTCAAGTCGGCGACCAAGTGGCCACGGCAGGGGGCGCACAAGTGAGAGGGCCCCTCCGTGAGCCGCCGGCACCGTCCCTGCCTCTCGCGTGCCCGGCACCCTTCTCCTGCGCACAGGCGGGTCGTCACCCTCAGGCGGACCGATTCGCTCTCCACGTTCTGCTCTCCCTCGACGAGTTCTCCGCAGCCTGCCGGACGGGGTGAATGCCGGAAGGCAGTGCGACGGCAGAATAATGCCATGAGTTATTCATTCGGGCCATGCGTTAATTCCCGTCTCTCCAGCGGCTTAACGGTTGCTTGACATCTTCTTGTGGGTTTCTTCAAGGAGGTGTCTTGACGAGAGGAGATGTGGCGAAGAAGCTATTTCGTAGCTTCCGCAGAGCTGTCTCCAGGTGCCGAGACGGTCCGGTGCATCAGAAGATGAGACCATTTGACCTGCAGATTTGAGGCGCAGTGGTCACCTCGCGCTCCGCTCTCCAGTAATTGAAGAAGCTGGTTCCCAGGCGGCCCGAGAATCTGAACTTGAGTGCAGCTTGAAGTATTCCATCGGTTAGTCGGGAGAGGTTTATGGACGCTTCGGTTGTGATTGTTGGTGCCGGGCCGGCAGGGCTTATGCTCGCTGGCGAACTGCGCCTGGCTGGGGTGAGCGTCATTGTCGTCGAACGCCTCCCGGAGCCGACAGGCGAATCACGCGGACTCGGTTTCACCGCCCGTACGATGGAGGTCTTCGACCAACGGGGACTGCTGCCCCGCTTCGGAGAGATAGAGACGAGCAACCTGGGGCACTTCGGTGGGTTGCCAGTGGACTTCGGTGTCCTAGACGGCGCACATCAGGCCGCCAAGTCGGTGCCCCAGTCCGCAACCGAGGCCATCCTCGAGGCCTGGGCCGGCGGACTGGGCGCCGACATCCGGCGAGGCCAGGAGTTCGTCTCGCTCAGCGACCTCGGTGGCGCCGTGGAGATCCTGACCCGGGGAGCGAAAGGGGAGCAGCGGCTGCAGACCGCCTACGTGGTCGGCTGCGACGGCGGCCGCAGCCGCGTGCGCAAGACAGCAGGCTTCGACTTCCCCGGCACGGCCGCAACAATGGAGATGTACCTCGCCGATATCAAGGGGGTTGACCTCCAACCGCGGATGATCGGCGAGACCGTGCCCGGAGGCATGGTCATGGTCGGCCCACTGGGCGGAGGAGTAAGCCGCATCATCGTCTGCGAGCGGGGCACCCCGCCGCAGCGGCGAACAGCTCCACCGCCGTTCACGGAGGTGGCCGATGCTTGGAAGCGACTCACCGACATCGACATCTCGCACGCCGAGCCTGTGTGGGTCAGCGCTTTCGGCGACGCTACCCGTCAGGTGACCGAGTACCGTCGTGGCCGGGTGCTGCTGGCCGGCGACTCGGCCCACATCCATCTCCCGGCCGGCGGCCAGGGCATGAACACCAGCATCCAGGACTCGGTGAACCTCGGCTGGAAACTGGCCGCCGTGGTCAAGGGCAGCGCACCGCCGGACCTGCTGGACACCTACCACACCGAACGACACCCCGTGGGCCAGCGGCTACTCATGAACACACAAGCCCAGGGACTGCTCTTCCTCAGCGGCAACGAGGTCCAGCCGCTGCGCGACGTGATGGCCGAGCTCATCCGCTACCCGGAAGTCAGCCGTCATCTCGCTGCCATGGTGTCCGGCCTGGAGATCCGCTACGACGTCGGCGCGGGCCGCCATCCGCTGCTGGGCTTGCGCATGCCCGCCCTCGATCTGGCAGTGCAAGGACGCCAGACCAGCAGCGCCGAACTGCTGCATCCGGGACGGGGGGTGCTCCTCGACCTCCAAGACAATGCCCAACTCCGCCGCAGGGCGGCCCGTTGGACGGACCGGGTCGATGTCGTGACTGCGGCGCCCCCCGCCGGCGAGGGCATCCTCGCCAACACTTCCGCAGTGCTCGTACGCCCGGATGGCTATGTCGCCTGGGCCGCACCCGGGGCCCACCACGACCTTCCCACGGCCCTGGGCCGCTGGTTCGGCCCCGCCCGATGAGCACCCATCAAGCCCAACCAGGAGAGGGACAGATGCACAGCACGTTGATCGTGGCCCGCATGGAGCTCGGCTCGGCCCAGGACGTGGTCCGTCTCTTCACGGAGTTCGACGCCACAGAGATGCCGCACCGGATGGGAACCAGGCGCCGCCAGCTCTACTCGTACAAAGGCCTCTACTTCCACCTCCAGGACTTCGAGACCGAGGACGGCGGCGAGCGCATCGAACAGGCCAAGACGGACCCGCGGTTCATCGGCATCAGCGAGGACCTGAAGCCGTTCATCGACCCCTACGACCCCGCCACCTGGCGGTCACCGGCCGATGCGATGGCGCAGCGTTTCTATCACTGGAGTGCCCTGTGACGGGGACCACCGGCCGCAGGGTCGTCATCACCGGCATCGGAGTCACCGCTCCCGGCGGCATCGGCAGCAAATACTTCTGGCAACTGCTCACCGACGGACGCACCGCCACCCGCCGCATCTCCTTCTTCGACCCCTCGCCCTTCCGCTCACAGATAGCAGCGGAGGTGGACTTCGATGCCGAGCTGGCCGGGCTGAGCCCGCAAGAAATCCGGCGGATGGACCGGGCCGCGCAGTTCGCCGTCGTCACCGCGCGGGAGGCGGTCACCGACAGCGGCCTGCAGTTCGCTTCACTGGACCCGCACCGCACAGGCGTGACCATCGGAAGCGCCGTCGGCGCCACGACGGGCCTCGACCAGGAATACCGAACCGTCAGCGACGGCGGACAGCTGGAACTGGTCGACCACCGCTACGCCGTGCCGCACCTCTACAACTACTTCGTCCCCAGCTCGTTCGCGGCCGAAGTCGCCTGGGCAGTCGGCGCCGAGGGGCCCAGCACAGTAGTCTCCACGGGCTGCACCTCAGGTCTGGACGCTGTGGGATACGCCGCCGAGCTCATCCGCGAAGGAACTACCGACGTGATGGTCGCCGGCGCAGCCGACGCCCCGATCTCACCGATCACCGTGGCCTGCTTCGACGCGATCAAGGCGACCACACCGCGCAACGATGATCCCGAGTACGCCTCCCGCCCCTTCGACGCCAGCCGCAACGGCTTTGTCATGGGTGAGGGATCGGCCGTCTTCGTCCTGGAGGAACTGGAAGAGGCCAAGCGGCGTGGGGCACACATCTATGCCGAGATCGCCGGCTACGCCACGCGCAGCAACGCCTTCCACATGACCGGCCTGCGCCCCGACGGCCGCGAGATGGCCGAAGCGATCCGGGTCGCTCTGGCCGAGGCGCGCCTCGACGCGGAGGCCATCGACTACATCAACGCACACGGCTCGGGCACCAAGCAGAACGACCGGCACGAGACTGCTGCCTTCAAGCACAGTCTGGGCCACCACGCCTACCGGACACCGGTCAGCTCCATCAAATCGATGGTCGGCCACTCTCTGGGCGCCATCGGATCAATCGAGATCGCCGCATCGGTCCTGGCCATGGAGCACAACGTCGTGCCGCCCACGGCCAACTTGCATACGCCCGACCCGGAATGCGACCTCGACTATGTGCCGGTGACCGCACGCGATTGGCAGACCGACACAGTGTTGTCCGTCGGCAGCGGCTTTGGCGGCTTCCAGAGCGCCATCGTGCTGGCCCGTCCCGAGAGGGCAACCCCATGAGCGCCGCCGCGACCACCAGGACGGTCGTCACCGGGCTCGGGGTCGCAGCGCCCAACGGCCTGGGCGCCCAGGAGTTCTGGGACGCGACCCGGCAGGGACACAGCGGTATCGGCCGCATATCCCGTTTCGACCCCTCCTCCTATCCGGCCCGACTCGCCGGAGAGATCGCAGGCTTCGTGGCCGAGGAGTATCTGCCGGGCAGACTGCTCGCGCAGACCGACCGTATGACCCGCCTCGCCCTGGCGAGTGCGCAGTGGGCCCTCACGGACGCAAACGTCCAGCCGGCCGACTTCGACGAGTACGACATGGGCGTGATCACCGCCAGTTCCTCGGGCGGCTTCGAGTTCGGCCAGAACGAACTGAAGGCCCTGTGGAGCAAGGGCAGCCAGTACGTGAGTGCCTATCAGTCCTTTGCCTGGTTCTATGCGGTCAACAGTGGTCAGATCTCCATCCGCAACGGCATGCGCGGCCCCAGCGGGGTAGTCGTCAGCGACCAGGCCGGCGGGCTGGATGCGGTGGCACAGGCGCGCCGGCAGATCCGCAAAGGCACCGCACTGGTCCTTTCCGGCGCTCTCGACGCCTCCATCTGCCCCTGGGGCTGGGTCGCTCAGATGGCCAGCGACCTCCTCAGTACCGCTGAGGACCCGACCCGTGCCTATCTCCCTTTCGACGCCTCAGCCAGCGGACACGTGCCGGGGGAGGGGGGAGCCCTGCTCGTCCTGGAGGCCGAGGAGAGCGCCCGCCGACGCGGCGCCTCCCGCATCTACGGGGAGATCGCCGGCTACGGCTCCACCTTCGACCCCAAACCGGGCAGCGGACGCAGCCCCGGCCTGCAAAGGGCGATCGAACAGGCGCTTGACGACGCGGAACTGGCCCCCACGGCCGTCGACGCCGTCATCGCCGACGCAGCCGCCACACCCGACCTGGACCGCGTCGAAGCCGAAGCCATCACCAAGGTGTTCGGCCCGCGCGGGGTGCCGGTCACCGCCCCCAAGACGATGACGGGACGGCTGTACTCCGGCGCCGCGCCGCTCGACCTGGCCACGGCGTTCCTCGCCATCCGCGACGGCGTAATCCCACCGACCGTGCACACCTCTCTCTCGGACCAGTACGACATCGACCTGGTCGCCACCCGTCCCCGGCCTGCCTCGGTGCGCGCCGTCTTGGTGATTGCCCGCGGCTACGGAGGCTTCAACTCCGCGATGGTCGTGCGGTCCAGCTCCCGCTGACCCGCAGCGGGAGGCCAGCCCTGACCGACACCGCTGAAAGGACAGCCATGCCTGCTGCTTCATTCACCCTCGAAGATCTCAAGCGCATCCTGCGTGAAGGCGCTGGCGCGGAGGAAGAAACCGACTTCGAAGGCGACATTCTCGATACCGGCTTTGGGAACCTCGGCTACGAATCCCTGGCCCTCCTGGAGACCGTCAGCCGGATCGAGCGCGAGTACAGCATCGCCCTCGAGGACGACATCCTGACCGGCGGCCAGACACCGCGCGCCCTGATCGCCGCAGTCAACGAGCGGCTGACAGCTCCGCAGCGCGCCTGACCACCGCCCGGCGGCCCCGCACCGTGCGGCCCTCTCCCTTTTCGGCCGCCCACTTGCGGCAGAGCTTGCGCCCCGTCGGCCCTTCGGCCTCACGCCCTTCATTCAGGAGACAGACATGACACAGCAAGACCCCAAGGTCGCCCTCGTCACGGGAGCCACCAGCGGCATCGGCCTCGCCGTCGCCCGGCTGCTGGCCCAACAGGGGCACCGGGTCTTCATCTGCGCCCGGACCGCAGACAGCGTGACCCGCACCGTCAAGGAACTCCTGGACGAGGGCCTGGAAGTGGACGGCGCGGCCTGCGACGTGAGTTCCCCGGCAGACATTCAGCGGCTGGTCCAAGCTGCCGTCGACCGCTTCGGCACCGTAGATGTGCTGGTCAACAATGCCGGACGCAGTGGTGGCGGACCCACCGCGGACATCGACGCCGAGCTTTGGTACGACGTCATCGCCACCAACCTGCACAGCGTCTTCCTCACGACCCACGCAGTACTGAACACCGGCGGCATGCGCGACAAGGACCGCGGCCGCATCATCAACATCGCTTCCACCGCAGGCAAACAAGGTGTCGTCCTCGGCGCCCCCTACTCCGCGTCCAAGCACGGAGTCGTCGGCTTCACCAAGGCTCTCGGCAACGAGCTCGCCCCGACCGGCATCACCGTCAACGCCGTGTGCCCCGGCTACGTGGAGACCCCCATGGCCCAGCGGGTGCGCCAGGGCTATGCCGCCGCGTACCAGACGAGCGAGGAGCAGATCCTCGAGAGGTTCCAGGCGAAGATTCCCCTGGGCCGCTACTCCACCCCCGAGGAAGTCGCCGGCCTCGTCGGCTACTTGGCCACCGACACCGCCGCCTCCATCACCGCACAAGCCCTCAACGTCTGCGGTGGCCTCGGCAACTTCTGACCGCACTCGAAGGAGAACGACCATGACCCGCAAGGTCGAACACGAGACGACGGTCAATGCGCCGGCCGAAGACGTCTACCGCCTCATTGCAGAGGTGGCCAACTGGCCCCAGATCTTCCCTCCCTCCGTCTACGTCGACTACGTCGAACGCAGCGATGCGGAGGAGCGGATCCGTATCTGGGCGACCGCCAACGGACAGGCCAAGAACTGGACCTCCCACCGCACCCTCGACCCTCAAGCACTGCGCATCGACTTCCGCCAAGAGGTCTCCAGCCCGCCGGTCGCCGCGATGGGCGGCACCTGGATCGTCGAGCCGCTGAGCCAGGCGGCCTCCCGGGTACGGCTGCTGCATGACTACCGGGCCGTCGAAGACGACCCCGAGAAGCTGGACTGGATCGACACGGCCGTGGACCGCAACAGCCGATCCGAACTGGCGGCCCTGAAGACCAACGCCGAACTGGCCCTCTCCTCACCCCAGATGAGGCTCTCTTTCGAGGACCGTGTCCAGATCAACGGCTCGGCCAAGGACGTCTACGACTTCCTCAACGAAGCCCATCTGTGGAAGGACCGGCTGCCGCATGTCGCCGAGGTCTCGTTGCGTGAAGACACCCCGGGCCTGCAGGTGCTGCGGATGGACACCCAGACCAAGGACGGATCGGTGCACACCACCGAATCGGTACGCGTCTGCTTCCCGCACCACAAGATCGCCTACAAGCAGACGACCCTGCCGGCTCTGCTGAACCTGCACACCGGCTACTGGGAGCTGAACGAGCAGCCCGACGGCACAACCACCGCCACCTCCCAGCACACCGTGGCGCTGAATCCCGAAAACATCACCACGGTGCTCGGCCCCGCCGCAGGGCTGTCCGAAGCCCGCGACTTCATCCGCAACGCCCTGGGCACCAACAGCCGCGCCACCCTCGGCCACGCCAAGGCGTATGCGGAGAGCATGAAGCGATGACGCATGATCAGCACCCCTGACACGGACGTCATCGTCGTGGGCGCAGGGCCGGTGGGGCTGTTTCTGGCGGGGGAACTGCGCACCGGCGGCGCCCGGGTGACGGTGCTTGAGCAACTGGCCGCGCCGACCACGGAGTCCCGGGCGTCCACGCTGCATGCCCGCACGATGGAACTCTTCGCCGCGCGCGGCCTACTCGAACGGCTGGGCCCTCTGCCCAGCGGCGGCATCGGCCACTTCGGCGGCATCCCGCTCGATCTGACGGCAGCAGACCTCGCGCACCCCTACGCCGGACAATGGAAGTGCCCGCAGACACGGCTTGAGGCCGTGCTGCAGCAGTGGTCCGTGCAACTGGGAGCGCACGTCCGGCGCCAGCACACAGTGACCGGCCTGACCGAGCACCGTGGCCACATCGAGGTCGAAGCGGTGGGACCCCAGGGCCAGCTCACCCGGCTGACCGCCTCCTACGTGGTGGGCTGCGACGGAGAGTCGAGCACCGTGCGTCGCCTGGCCCGCCTCGGCTTCGAGGGCACCGACGCCACCAAGGAGATGCTCCGCGCCGACATCGAAGGCATCGACGTGCCCGACCGGCGCTTCGAGAGGCACCCAGGAGGGATGGCCACCGCGCACCGCTGGCCCAACGGCAGCACGCGCGTCATGGTCCACGAATACGGGCACACCGCCCGACAGCGAGAAGAGCCCCCCAGCCT
Source organism: Streptomyces sp. NPDC002845 (assembly GCF_053591955.1). NCBI lineage: Bacteria > Bacillati > Actinomycetota > Actinomycetes > Kitasatosporales > Streptomycetaceae > Streptomyces > Streptomyces sp. NPDC002845. The sequence goes on from NZ_JBSFUU010000061.1 coordinate 25,854, forward strand.
CGACGACGTCAGCCAGGCCTGGCTGCGGGTGACCGGCGAGGACATCGCCGGCGGGCACCCCCTATGGCTCAACTCCTTCGGCAATGTGAGCCGCCAGGCCACCCACTACCGGCGCGGGCGCGTGCTCCTTGCCGGCGATGCAGCACACGCCCAGATGCCCGTCGGGGGCCAGGCCCTCAACCTCGGTCTGCAGGACGCCGCCTCTCTGGGCAGGAAACTCGCCGCACACGTCACCGGCCATGCCCCAGACACCCTCCTGGACGCCTACCACCACGAGCGTCACCCGGTAGGAACACGCGCCCTCACCAACATCGAGGCCCAGACGCAACTGCTCCTCGGCGGCCCGGAGGTGGAGGCCATCCGCACGGTCTTCAGGGAACTCATGGACATCGACGTAGTGCGTCGCCATCTGGCCCAGATGATCAGCGGCCTCGACACCCGCGCAGCAGCCCAGGAGCACAACAGCACTCGTCCCCCAATCCGCAGGAGACCTGATATGAGCAAGCTCACCGGCAAAAACGCGCTCGTCACCGGATCAAGCCGCGGCATCGGCCGGGCCACGGCCATACGGCTGGCCCGTGAGGGCGCCCTGGTCGCCGTGCACTACGGGACGAACAAGGAAGCGGCCGAGGACACCGTCGCCGTCATCGAAGGGGAGGGAGGCTGCGCCTTCGCCATCGGATCAGAACTTGGAACCAACGGGGACGTGCACGAACTGTTCCTCGGCTTGGAGCAGGCGCTGAAGGAGCGAACCGGCGCGACCACGCTCGACATCCTCGTCAACAACGCTGCCGTCATGGGCGGTGTAGCCCCCGAGGAGGTCACCGCCGAGCTGTTCGACCAGCTCGTCGCGGTGAATGCGAAGGCACCGTTCTTCATCGTGCAGCGCGCTCTGAAGACGATCCCGGACGGCGGCCGCATCATCAACATCTCCTCCGGACTCACCCGGGTCGCCAATCCGCAGGAGGTGGCCTACGCCATGACCAAGGGCGCCATCGAGCAGCTCTCCCTGCACTTCGCGAAGTACCTCGGCCCGCGCCGGATCACGGTGAACAGCGTCGCGCCGGGAATCACCAACAACGGCAGCCCCGTCTTCGACATGCCCGAGGCCGTGGAACAGATGGCTCAGCTGTCTGCCTTCAACCGGGTCGGTGAGACGGCCGACGTCGCCGACGTGGTGGCCTTCCTCGCCACCGAGGAGGCCCGCTGGATCACCGGTGCCTTCATCGACGCCAGCGGCGGAAGCCTGCTGGGCTGACACGGCAGACGCCGGAAACAGCCACGGGCCGGACCGCACGTCCTGTTCCGCACGGAGCGCCCGGCCCGTGCCCACCTCCCGCATCGACCGGATCTATGGCGGTGGCACCGAACCATGGCAATGCTCTCCTCGCCCCAGCCCGGATCAGCCCCCGCCCCCTGGGAGCTGCGCCGGTGGGCCCTGCTCTTCGTCCTTGCCGGGAACATGCTCATCGACGCCCTCGAAGTTTCCGTGGTACTCGTGGCCTTGCCCTCCATCGCAGCTGACCTGGGACTCACACTCTGGGGCGTGCAGTGGGTGATGAGCGGCTTCGCACTCGGCTTCGCCGCTTTCCTGCTGCTGGCCCCGCGCGTGACCGCCCGCTGGGGCCGCCGCCGCGTCTACCTGACCGCACTGCTCGTCTTCACCGCGGCCTCCGTCGCCGGCGGGATGACCGACAGCGCCACCGTGCTGATCGCCACCCGAGTTGTGAAAGGAACCTGCGCCGCACTGACCGCACCCACCGGACTCGCCATCATCAGCACCACGTTCAGCCAGGGCCCGCACCAGCGCAGAGCCGTCGCCGTCTACTCCATGTTCGGCGCTGCCGGGTTCACCATCGGACTGCTGCTGTCCGGGGCCCTCACCGGCCTCAGCTGGCGCTGGACCTTTCTGCTGCCCGCCCCTCTGGCTCTGGCCCTGCTCCTGGCCGGGCTGCGGCTCATCCCCAGTGATCCGACCGAGCCCCAGCCAGTGCCGCGATGGAAGACCGCCTTGCTGCGCAACGGCGCGCTGGTCCGCTCAGCCCTGGGAGCAGCCACGCTCAACGGCACCTACCTCGCACTGCTGTTGCTCATTACCTTCCAGGGACAGCGCCAGCTGGACTGGACGCCGGCCCAGACTGCCCTGGCCCTCCTCCCGGCGTGCCTGCCGCTGGCTGTCTCCGTCATGTTCGCCGCACGCATGGTCGAGCGCTTTGGCACGCCCCGCCTGATCGCGGCCGGTGCGCTCACGCCAGTACTCGGCCACGCGCTCTACCTGCTCCAGCCCGACCCCGGCTCCTACCTCGCTGTGCTGCCCACCCTCCTGCTGATGGGCATCGGCTTCATGTGCGCCTTCGCCGCACTGAACATGCAAGCCACCTCCGAGATCGCCGTGGCAGATCGCGCGCTGGCGGTGCCGCTCTACCAAACCGCCGTACAGCTCGGGGCTGTCCTGATGCTGCCGTTGGTCGCCGCACTGGCCGCTCACGGCCACAGCAACCGGCCAGCCGCGTTACTCATCACCGCCATCGGCGCCGTAGGGCTGATCACCGCACTCACGGGCCTGCACACCACCAGGCATCGGAGACGTGCGACATGACTCCTTTGCGTTCCCTGGCCACCGCCCTGCTGGCGGCTGATTCCGGGCCCGGACGCCCAACTGCTCTTGCTCCACCGGCCCAGAGGAAACCCGGCCAAAACCCTGAACGCTACCGGCACGGCCGTTGACCAGCGGCTGGGAGCACCACCGGGTCCGGTGGACAGGCCTCACCAGCGAAGGGGAACACGATGACGACCACGGGCACAGACCCCAGCGCTTCCGACCGACTCAACGAACTCGCCGACTGCAAGAGCGCCGCCCACCAGGGACCTGACCCGGCCGCCACCGAACGCCAGCACGCAAAGGGCAAACTCACCGCCCGCGAGCGTATTGATCTCCTGCTCGACGAGGGCTCGTTCACCGAAGTCGAGCCCTTGCGCCGGCACCAGGCCAGAGGATTCGGCCTGGAGAACAAGCGGCCGTACACAGACGGCGTCATCACCGGCTGGGGCACGGTGTACGGTCGCACCGTCTTCACCTATGCCCATGACTTCCGCATCTTCGGAGGCGCCCTGGGCGAAGCCCATGCCGCGAAGATCCACAAAATCATGGATATGGCGTTGGCCGCTGGCGCGCCCCTGGTGTCCCTCAACGACGGTGCCGGAGCACGGATCCAGGAAGGTGTTGCGGCCCTGGCCGGCTACGGCGGCATCTTCCAGCGCAACACCAAAGCCTCCGGCGTGATCCCCCAGATCAGCGTAATGCTCGGGCCCTGCGCCGGCGGAGCCGCCTACTCACCTGCCCTCACCGACTTTGTGTTCATGGTCCGGACGACCTCGCAAATGTTCATCACCGGACCGGACGTCGTGGCGGCGGTAACCGGCGAACAGATCACCCAGGACAAACTGGGCGGCGCCGATGTCCACGCCGAGGCCTCGGGCGCAGCACACTTTGTATACGACGACGAGCAGACATGCCTCGACGAAGTGCGCTACCTGCTCTCGCTGCTGCCACAGAACAACCGCGAACTGCCATCCGCCTTCCCCAGCGAGGACCCCGCTGATCGCCCCGTCGACTCCCTGGTGGATCTCGTCCCCGCCGACGGACACCAGGCATACGACATCCGCGCCGTGATCGAGGAAATCGTCGACGACGGCGAGTACTTGGAAATCCAAAGCGCCTGGGCCACCAACATGATCTGTGCGCTAGCCCGGATGGACGGCCAGGTCATGGGGATCGTCGCCAACCAACCCGCCTCCACCGCCGGAGTGCTGGACATCAACGCCAGCGAGAAGGGCGCTCGCTTCGTCCAGCTCTGCGATGCCTTCAACATCCCTCTGGTCACCCTGGTCGACGTCCCGGGCTTTCTGCCGGGCGTCGACCAGGAGCACGGCGGGATCATCCGCCGCGGAGCCAAGCTGCTCTACGCCTACTGCAACGCCACAGTGCCGAGAATCTCCGTCATCCTGCGCAAGGCGTACGGCGGTGCCTACATCGTCATGGACTCCCGCTCCATCGGCGCGGACCTCGCCCTGGCCTGGCCGGCCAACGAGATCGCGGTGATGGGCGCCGAGGGTGCGGCGAACGTCATCTTCAGACGTGAGATCAGTGCAGCCGAGGACCCCGCGGCCGTGCGGCAACAGAAAATCAAGGAGTACGCGGCCGAGTTGATGCACCCCTACTACGCCGCCGAACGTGGCTTGATCGATGACGTCATCGATCCGCGCGAGACACGGGCGGTGCTGATCCGCGCCCTTGCGATGCTGCGCACCAAGCACGCGGATCTGCCGGCGCGAAAGCACGGCAACCCGCCGCAGTAGCCAGCCGCCCGCGGGCCCGCACCACGCACGCATTCCAACAGCGCACACGACGACGGGAAACGACAGCGTGGAAACATCCTTCAGCACGCCGAGACTGCCGACACTCACCGGCCTGCGCTTCTTCGCGGCCTTCTCCGTCTTCCTCTCACACGTCTACTACACGTTCTGGTTCGCGGGCGACTCACAGGCGGTCGTCACCCGGGCCGCTGTGGTTGCCGGATCGGCCGGTGTGGCGTTCTTCTTCCTGCTCAGCGGCTTCGTTCTCACCTGGTCGGCGGGTCCTGCATCGACCGCGCGCAGCTTCTGGCGGCGCAGGATGGTGAAGATCTACCCCAACCACCTGGTGACGTGGGCGCTGGCACTCCTGCTGATCCTGTGGACCGGCGGAACCGTGACCACCGGCCAGGCCGTCCCCAGCGTTTTACTCATCCACTCCTGGCTCCCCAGCTTTGACGTCCACACCAGCGTCAACGGAGTGTCCTGGTCGCTCTCCTGCGAGCTGGTCTTCTATCTCTGCTTCCCCCTCCTCTTACCGGCGATCCGCAAAATCCCGGTGAGCCGCCTGGCGCGCTGGGCTTCGTTGAACACAGCCGCGATCGCCGCCGTTCCCCTCATAGCAGTCCTACTGATCACCGGTACTCCGAAATTTGCAGATCTGGGGGTCGGTCTTCACCAGCACTGGTTTGTCTACGTTTTCCCGGGCACCCGGCTGCTCGAGTTCACCCTGGGAATGCTCCTCGCCCGGATGGTGCGCGAGAACCTCCTGCAAGGAATCAAGCCCAGACACGCTCTCCTGGCGGGGTGCGCCGCGGCGCCGCTGGCCGTGTACGGACCGTTCCTGTTCAGCGTGGCCGCTGCGCTGGTCGTGCCGTTCGCACTGACCATCGTGGCCTTCGCGAACCGTGACGTGCGGGCCAGGAAATCTCTCCTCAGCAGCCGCTTCCTGGTATGGCTCGGAGAGATCTCGTTCGCCTTCTACCTTGTCCACGCACTCGTGATGTCGGCCACGGAACACCTGGTCGGGCTGGAGTCCATGACGGCGAACCCCGTCGCCAAGGTCCTGTGGGCCACTGCCCTGCTCGCTGCCTCTGTCGTCTGCTCGTGGGGCCTGTACACGCTCGTCGAGCGACCCCTGATGGGCCGCTTCGGAGGAAGACAATGGGCATGGAAACAGGCTCAAGACCCGGAAGCAGGCGGCCGCAGCATGCCCGGCACGGGCGTGGACGCCCGCACTTAACACTCTCTTTGCAGTGGCTTGTCGAGCTCTTCTAGAAGCAGCCTTGACCCGCAAGGCTGCTTCCGAAGAAGCTTGTCCTTAGATTCCGGAGCGCTGTCCCAGGCGGGAGAACTCACCCCTGTTCCAGGGGATTCCGCACCCCCGGTCACAGATTTTCTGACGCACCGGAAACCTTCGCATCCCGGCCCTTGTCGTTTCTCCCTGAAGAGGCCCGGTTTCCCGTAACCATGAAAGGAAATCATGTCGGTTGAGCCAATCCGCCTCGCTGTAATAGTCGGCAGCGTCCGCGACGGCCGATTCGGTCCGACGGTGACGAGCTGGTTCGTCGGCGAGGCCGGGCAGCGAGAAGACCTGGAACTCGACGTGATCGATCTCGCGGATATTCCGCTGGGGCTTTCCGGGCCTACACGTTCCCCGTCCAAGGACACCGCTGCTGGCCTGGAGCAGATCAGCCCGCGCATCGAGTCCGCCGACGCGTACGTCATCGTGACACCCGAGTACAACCACAGCTTTCCTGCAGCGCTGAAGAACGCCATCGACTGGCACCTCACCCAATGGCGTGCGAAACCAGTCGCCTTCGTCTCCTACGGCGGCATCGCCGGCGGCCTGCGGGCAGTGGAACAGTTGCGCCAGGTCTTCGCCGAACTCCACGCCGTCACCATGCGAGACACGGTCAGCTTCCACGGCGGGTTCTCCGTCTTCGGCGAGGACGGCCAGCCCAATGATCCGGACGGATGCAACACGGCTGCCAAGACGATGCTTGACCAGCTCACGTGGTGGGCCGAGGCGCTTCGGCAGGCACGGCGCCAGCATCCCTACGACGCCTGATCAAGCACCTGCCGATTCTTCCTGATCTGGGACTGGGAGCCTCATGGACACCTCGGTGATTGTGGTAGGCGCTGGACCGGCCGGGCTGATGCTCGCCGGTGAACTGCGGCTGGCGGGCGTCGACGTCATCGTCCTGGAGAAACACCCGAAGCCCACGGGGGAGTCCCGCGGACTGGGCTTCTCGGCAAGAACGATGGAGGTCTTCGACCAGCGCGGGCTGCTGTCCGGCTTCGGCGACATCCAGACCCATACCCTCGGGCACTTCGGCGGTGTTCCGGTGGACTTTTCACTGCTGGACGGGGCGCACTACGGTGTCAAGGGCGTTGCCCAATCGCGCACGGAGGCTGTGCTGGAAGCCTGGGCGCACGGCCTGGGCGCAGACATCCGCAGGGGACACGAAGTCCTGTCGGTGGCCGACGACGGTGCAGGCGTCGCCGTCACCGTTCGTGCCGACGGGACAGAGCACCACCTGCGCAGCGCCTACCTGGTGGGCTGCGACGGCGGCCGCAGCATGGTGCGCAAGTCCGCCGGCTTCGACTTCCCCGGCACCGCACCGACCCGGGAGATGTTCCTGGCCGATATCCGCGGCTGCGACATCACCCCGCGCCTGATCGGTGAGACCGTGCCCGGCGGCATGGTGATGTCCGCGCCGCTGGAAGACGGCATCGACCGCATCATCGTCTGTGAACAGGGCCGCCCGCCCCGGCGTCGCGCCGAGCCGCCGGCCTTCGCCGAAGTCGCCGCCGCATGGCAGCAACTGACCGGACAGGACATCTCCCACGGCACGCCGGTCTGGGTGAGCGCCTTCGGCGACCCGGCCCGTCAGGTGACCGAGTACCGTCGTGGCCGGGTGCTGCTGGCCGGAGACTCGGCCCACATCCATCTCCCGGCCGGCGGCCAGGGCATGAACACCAGCATCCAGGACTCGGTGAACCTCGGCTGGAAACTGGCCGCCGTGGTCAAGGGCAGCGCACCGCCGGACCTGCTGGACACCTACCACACCGAACGACACCCCGTGGGCCAGCGGCTGTTGACGAACGTCCAGGCCCAGGGACTGCTCTTCCTCAGCGGCGACGAGATGCAGCCGCTGCGCGAACTCATGTCCGAACTGGTCCGTCACGACGTCGTCTCCCGCCATCTGGCCGGCATGGTGTCCGGCCTGGAAATCCGCTACGACATCGACCCCGGCAGCCACTCGCTGCTCGGCCGTCGCATGCCACCTACCGAGCTGGTCTGCGGGACGAACAAGACCAGCACGGCCGAACTGCTGCATCCGGCCCGCGGCGTCCTGCTCGTCCTCGCTCCCGATGCAGGACTACGCAGCACCGCGAACAACTGGTCGGACCGGGTGGACATCGTGCCGGCCACCGTGCACGAGCCCTCCAGCAGCAGTCCGCTGGCCCACACCACCGCCGTGCTCATCCGCCCTGACGGTCATGTGGCGTGGACATCTCCCGGCAGCGAAACCCCTGTGACCACTGCGCTGGAGCGGTGGTTCGGCCCCGCGTCCGCCCGGCGCACCTGAGTGAAGTACACGAGGAGACCACGGTGACCACATCAGCGGACTGGATCCCGGCGGGAATCGACCAAGCCACGCCTAGCGCCGCGCGCGCCTACGACTACCTTCTGGGCGGCCCGCATAACTTCGAGGCCGACCGCCAGCTGGCAAAGCAGGTCCTGACCGTACTGCCGGCCAACGTCATGTCCCGGCAGAACCGGGACTACCTGCACCGGCTGGTGAACTTCCTGACCGGCGAAGGCATCACCCAGTTCCTCGACCTCGGCTCCGGCATCCCGGCTTTGGGCAATGTGCACGAAGTGGCCCAGCAGGCCGACCCCGCCTGCCGGGTGGTATACGTCGACATCGAATCCGCAGCTGTGGCACACGGGAAGCAACTGCTGCAGGGAAACGAGAACACCGCCATCATCGAGGCCGACGTCCGCCAGCCTGAAGCGGTCCTGAACCACCAGGAAACCCGCCGACTGATCGACTTCTCCCAGCCCCTCGCACTCCTGATGCTCGGCGTGACCCAGTTCCTCAACGACCAGGACGATCCCTGGGCACTGGCCACGCGCTACCGGGAGGCGCTGGCGTCCGGCAGCTACCTGGCGCTGTCGTCTTTCACCTGGGACAACGACCCCGAGACCATGCAGAAGACCATTGCCATGTTCAAAGACAGCGGACGCACGCCGATCGTCCCGCGCACCCGCGAGGAAGTTCTGCGGCTCTTCGGCAACTTCGACCTCATCGAGCCAGGCCTGGTCTACGTGCCCAGCTGGCGGCCGGACGGCTCGCAGCAGCAGGCCAAGCGCTCCAACCTCTACGCCGGTGTGGCGCGCAAGCCCTGACAGCCCGCGAACGCCGCGTCCGTGCGCGAGAGCGCAGCCGCTCGAACGGAGAGTCAAGCTCAATGCGAATCATGATCGCTGCATGGCCGTCGACGACACACATCTACCCTCTGGTCCCCATCGCGTGGGCGCTGCAGAGCGCCGGGCACGAGGTACGGGTCGCCACCTATCCCACGATGGCCGAAGCCGTCACAGGAGCGGGCCTTACCGCGGTACAGCTCGGAGAGGCCGAGGAACTTCCGCCCACCCCGCTGCTGGACAAGGCGAAGCTGGCCGAATTGACCAGCGCCCTGAATTTGAGTCCGGACGAAGGTCTCCTGTGGGAATTCTTCGGCAACCGAATCCTCCCCGTGCTGTCGAAGTTCTATCCGGGCGAACCGGCCCACGCGGGGGACCGGCCGATGGTGGATGACCTCGTCGACTTCGCCCGCAGCTGGAAACCGGATCTCGTGCTGTGGGATGCCTCGTTCTACGCCGGAGCAGTCGCCGCGCGCGCCTGCGGGGCCGCTCATGCGCGCCTCATGATCGGCGTGGACTACTGGGCCTGGAGCAGGGAGATCGTGCGCGAACGCATGGGGCCACAGCGCTCGGACCCGATCCTTGAGTTGATTCAGCCGATGGTGGAACGCTTCGGGTTCGCCGCCGACGACGAGATGATGACCGGCCAGTGGACGGTGGACCCCACACCGCCGCGGATGCAGCTGCCCATCGACGTCCGTTTCGTCCCCGTCCGCCCGGTGCCCTACAACGGGGCGGTCACGGTCCCGCAGTGGCTGCATGAAAGCCCCGTGTGCCGCCGGGTGTGCCTGACGGTAGGCCTCAGCGGTCGCGAACGGCTCATCGCCAGCGGAATCCCGCTCTCCGAACTGCTCGAGCAGCTCGCCGAGTTGGACATCGAGGTGGTCGCCACGCTGAACTCCGACCAACTCGACACGAGCCGCAAACTGCCTGACAACGTGCGGCCGGTTGAGTACCTGCCTCTGGACTTGCTGCTGCCGACCTGTTCGGCGGTCATCCACCACGGAGGACCTGGAACCTTCGGGGCAGCCGTGGCCTCAAAGGTGCCGCAGCTGATCACCGGCGCACTCAGTTCGTGGGACAACGGCGCCTCGGGGCCAGCCGCCAAGTACGTGGTAGACCGTGGTGCGGGACTCGCCCTGGAACGCGATCAGTTCTCGGTGGACGCGCTCAAGAGCCAACTGATGCGGATCCTGGACGAACCTACCTTCCAGGACGGCTGCACACAGCTACACGAGGACATGCTGGCGTCCCCGAGCCCGGCCGACATCGTCCCCGTGCTCGAGCGCCTGACCGCACTGCACCGCAGCTGACGCAGAACCCGCTTCCTGGCCGCACAGCGCCTTGACGCGCCCTCGCGCACCGCAGTTCGCCGATCGAGGAGCCGGATTCGCATGCTCGATTCAGCCGCGCCCGACCCGGGTGGTGCAGCCCGGCCCCCCAACACACTGCTGTTCACGCTCCTGTTCGCCTCTACCCTCGGCGTACTGGGAGGCGCGATCGTCGCGCCCGTGCTGGAGGTCATCCGCAGCGATCTCGGCATCAGCGGCACGCAGGCCGGCCTGATCATCACCACGCACGGTCTGGCGATGGCCGTCCTGGGGCCGCTCGTGGGCCGGGCCTTTGACCGGTGGGGAGTTCGCGGGCCTCTGACAGGCGGTCTCCTGCTGTACGCGCTGGGCGGCGGAGCCGGCCTGGTCACCACGTCGTTTCCGGCGCTGATCGCCAGCCGGTTCCTCTTCGGGATCGGCGCCGGGGCGGTGTTCACCGGCACGACCGTGGCGTTGTTGTCCTACTGCCAGGGTCCGCTGCGCGACCAGGTCATGGGGTGGCGCACCACCGCAACCACCGTGGGCGGCTTCATCTGGCCGCTGCTTGCGGGAGCCCTCGGCGGGTTTTCGTGGCACACTCCGTTCGCGATCTACCTGATCGGGATTCCGCTGGGCATCGCAGTCCTGCGGGTGCTGCCCAAGACATCCACGGTCCCACAGGGGCGCAGCAATCGCGGGGCTGTACGCATGCTGCGCACGAATGTGCCCCTCCTGGGGTTTCTCGGGCTCTGCGTTGCAACCGGCCTGATGACGACCGTATTCGCCGTCTTCCTGCCGCAGCGCCTGGCCCAGATCGGCATCGAGGCCCCGCTCCTGGTAGCCGTCTACTCGGTGATCACATCCTCGGTGACAGCCACCCTGGTCGGAATGTCCTACGCGAGGGCACGCAAGTCCCTGAGCTACGGGGCCCTGATCCGAATTGCCGTGTCCATGTGGGCAACTGGTCTGGTCCTGTTCGGGACGGTGAACCACCCCGCGCTCCTCCTGCTGGTCCCGGCCCTGACCGGCATCGGGTCGGGCATCGCGCTGCCCACCCTCACTGTCTTGATCGACAGCACCGTCCCTGTCGGACACAGAGGTCTGGCCTCCTCGCTGATGGCCACCGCCATGTTCGGTGGGCAGTTCGTCTCGCCCTTCCTCTTCGGGCCGTTGATGAGCGCCACCTCGATCACCGCCGGATCCCTGGTCGCCAGCGGCCTGGCGGTCGTCACGCTGGCGGCACTGTTCGCCGCGAAGATGCCCGATCCGGAGCCCGATCGGGACGAGCGCCTGCAGCCCAGCGAGACCACGGACAGCAGGTAGGCGCCACCCCGCGACAGGGACACAACCTTGCGGCGGAACCGGAATCCCCTTGAACTCGCGGAAAGGGTTGAATCGTATGAAATACCACCTGCTCGGAAACACCGGACTGCGGGTCTCCGAACTGTGCTTCGGGGCCGGGACGTTCGGCGCGGGGGACTGGGGAGCCACCAAGGACGCCGCCTTCAACATGATCGACCTCTACGCCGCGGCCGGCGGGAACTTCCTCGACACCGCCAACGTCTACGGCGGCGGAGCAGCCGAAGAGTACCTGGGCGAGAAACTGGCCGGCAGGCGAGAAGAGTTCGTCATCGCCACCAAATACAACGGCATGACGCGCCCTGGCGACGCCAACTCGGCCGGCAACCACCGAAAGAACCTCGTCAACTCTCTGGAGACGAGCCTGCGAAGGCTTCGCACCGACCACATCGACCTGCTCTGGCTGCACGCCCGAGACACCTTCACCCCTGTCGAAGAGGTGATGCGCGCTCTCGACGACCAGATACGTGCCGGCAAAGTGCTCTATGTGGGAGCTTCGAACTGGCCCGCATGGGAGGTATCCAGAGCCAACATGCTCGCCGAGCTCCGCGGCTGGTCCGCCTTCGCCGGCATGCAGTTCCGCTACAACCTGCTGGAGCGCACAGCAGAGCGCGACCTGATCCCGATGGCGCGAACCTGCGACGTCAGTGCCTTCTCCTGGGGCCCGCTGGCCGAGGGGCGCCTGAGCGGCAAGTACCTGCAAGGCGAACAAGGCCGCCTGACCGTCGACAACTGGGCCGGCGAGGACAGCCACCACGACGAGATCGTCCGCGAGGTGGTGAAGATCGCCGACGAAGGGGGATGGACCCCTGCACAGGTGGCCCTGGCCTGGCTGCGCCAGCGCCCCACCGAGGTCATCCCCATCCTCGGCGCCACCAAGGAGCACCAACTGCAGGACAACCTCGGCTGCCTCGACGTGCATCTCGACGACGCCCAGATCGGCCGCCTCAATGAGATCAGCCGGATCTCCCTGGGCTTCCCCCATGACCTGATGCAACACCCCGACGCCACCGCCGGCGCCTACGGAGACCGGTGGAGGGACCTCAGGGACCGCCACGGCCGCACTGTCGACGACCTCCGCTGACCTCCGCTCCCGGGAAGGCTCCCTCAGATGCCGTATGCGCAGACACCGCCCGATTCCCATCCAGCGGAGCGCGGATACGTCCCGGCGATGGATGGCCTACGCGCTGTCGGAGCCCTCCTGGTGCTCCTGGTGCACCTGGCTGGCGTCACGGGGATGGCCGTTCCGTTCATCGACCGCTTCTCCGTCGGTGTGCCCATCTTCTTCGCCATCTCGGGCTACTTGCTCTACCGGCCCTGGGTGTCCGCGGCACTCGACCGGCGCCCGCCCCCCAACGTAAAGGCCTACTACTGGCACCGGTTCCTGCGCATCGTGCCGGGTTACTGGGTACTGGTTGCGGCCTCGGTCGCCGTCTTCTACCAGGACCTGCTCCACGAAGGCGGCCGACTGCTGCGCATCGTGCTGCTGCAGCACATCATCGTGGTCGGCGACATGCCCTATGAGGACGTCGAGCTCATGGGCACCCTGACCCAGACGTGGAGCCTGGCCACCGAGGTCCACTTCTATCTACTGCTTCCCTTGCTGGGCTTCGGGCTGCACCGCCTGCTGACCGTGCGCCACGGGCTGGCGGTGGCATGCGGGCTCATCGCCGCCCTGGAGATCGGCACGCTTGTGTGGTGGGACCACGTGCTGAGCACCCCACTGCTCGAGCAGACGCAGTGGTGGTGGCTTTTCGGCTACCTCCGGTACTTCGCGGTGGGCATGGTCCTCGCGGTCGTCTCCGTCCGCACGGCCCGGTACGGCGCTCACCCGGTGACGCGGGCTCTCCTGCGCTGGCCGTGGCTCTGGTGGGCAGCAGCACTCGCCGCCCACTGGCTCGGCTCCTACCTGGAACCCGGCACGCTGTCCTGGTCGAGCCAGTACTACGACCTGGCCGTCGTGGTCGGCCTGATCACGCCTCTGGTCCTGGCACCGGGCAGCGGACCCGAACGAGTCATGAGACTGCCCGTCATGGCCTGGCTCGGCCGCATCTCCTACGGCGTCTTCCTGTGGCACCTGTTCGTACTGCTGGCAGCGCTGAAGATCACCGGAAGCGACATCGGGACCCTGGGCGCCAGCGGCTTCTGGGCCCTGCTCCCCGCAGCGCTCCTCGCCTCCGTCGCGCTCGCCTGGCTGTCGTTCGTCCTGGTCGAAGACCCACTGCGGCGGCGCCTGCGCGTCCGGGCGGCAGCACGGCCCCCCACGACCGGGGCACAGACAGGCCGGCCCGAGAGCGAACCGGCCGCTCCTGCAGAACCGACAAAGAGCTGAGCGGCAGGCCCCGCCCTGCACGCGAAGACGATGCCGACCTCAAGACCAGGAGGAAGCCAGTGACGACCCGTGTGTGGGACTACCTGCCGGAGTACGAGAAGGAACGTGAGGACATACTCGACGCCGTCACCTCGGTCTTCTCCTCAGGGCAATTGGTACTCGGCAACAGTGTCACCGGATTCGAGGACGAGTTCGCCGCGTACCACGGCGTCTCCCACTGCACCGGCGTCGACAACGGGACCAACGCGCTCAAGCTCGGTCTCGAGGCCCTGGGGATCGGAGCCGGGGACGAGGTCATCACCGTCTCCAACACCGCCGCACCGACCGTGGTGGCCATCGACGGGACCGGAGCCACACCGGTCTTCGTCGACGTGCGGGAAGACGACTTCCTCATGGACACCAGCCAGGTCGCCGCCGCCATCACCCCCAGGACCAAGGCACTGCTGCCCGTGCATCTCTACGGACAGTGTGTGGAGATGGCCCCGCTCAAGACCCTCGCCGCACAGCACGGACTCAAGATCCTCGAGGACTGTGCCCAGGCACACGGGGCCCGCCACCACGGCAGCCTCGCCGGGACGATGGGAGACGCAGCGGCGTTCTCCTTCTACCCGACCAAGGTCCTTGGCGCCTACGGCGACGGGGGAGCCGTCATCACCTCGGACAGCCAAGTCGACCAGAGCATGCGGCAGCTGCGCTACTACGGCATGGACAAGGTCTACTACGTCGTGCGCACACCAGGGCACAACGCCCGCCTGGACGAAGTCCAGGCCGAGATCCTGCGGCGCAAACTGCGCCGCCTTGACCGCTACATCGCCGCACGGCGTGCCGTGGCCGACCGCTACGCGGACGGCCTCGGGGATCTCACCGGGCCCGAACGCCTCGTCCTGCCTTCCCTGGCGGCAGGAAACGACCACGTCCACTACGTCTACGTCGTACGCCACCCACAACGTGACGCGATCATCGAGGCGCTCAAGAACCACGACATCTGGCTGAACATCAGCTATCCGTGGCCGGTCCACACCATGAGCGGCTTCGAGCACCTCGGCTACCCCAAGGGCTCTCTCCCGGTGACCGAGAAGCTGGCCGGCGAGATCTTCTCACTGCCGATGTACCCCTCGCTCCCCGAGGACATCCAGGACAAGGTCATCGGCGCCCTGCGCGACGTACTGGCCACGCTCTGAACGAACGCCCGCTGCGGTGCAACGCTGCGAGAGGAACCGCATGAACACGCGAGAACTCGTCAACATCTATGACCTGGGCGACGTCTATCAGGCCATCTACCACGGGCGGGGGAAGGACTACCGCGCCGAATCCGCCGTCGTCACCAAGCATGTCAGGAAGCACAACGCGACAGCGCGCACCCTCCTGGACGTCGGCTGCGGCACCGGCTCACATCTGCAGCACTTCGCCGAGGAGTTCCCTCATGTGGAGGGGATAGACCTCACCGACGGCATGCTGACCCTGGCCCGCCAGAACCTCCCGCATGTCCCCCTGCACCAGGGAGACATGCGCAGCTTCCGGCTGGACCGCACCTTCGACGTCATCACCTCCATGTTCAGCGCTGTGGGAAACCTGGGCAGCGCCGATGAACTGGACACGGCACTGCGCTGCTTCGCCCGGCACCTCACACCAGGCGGCGTCATCGTGATCGAGCCGTGGTGGTTCCCGGAGAATTTCATCGACGACTACGTCGGCGGTGACGTCGTCACGGTGGACGGCCGGACGATCTCACGTGTCTCCCATTCCGTACGCCTGGGCGCAGCCAGCCGAATGGAGGTGCACTACGTCGTCGCTGAACCAGGCACAGGAATACGACACTTCGCCGACACACACGTGATGTCCCTCATCAGCCGTAGTCGGTATGAAGCGGCCTTCGAACAGGCCGGATGCACAGTGGAGTATATCTCAGGTGAATATGACGGAAACGGCCTGTTCGTCGGTGTGAAGACAACGGATTAGCGAGGTGCGATGAAGGCACACAGTTTGGACATCGAGGGCTCGTTCGAATTCACTCCGCCGGTATTCCGGGATGACCGCGGGCTCTTTGCCTCTACCTATCAAGAAGCGGCGTTCCAAGAGGCGCTGGGAAAACCTCTCTTCCCAGTCCGGCAAGTCAGCCAGAACAAGTCCCGCCGCGGAGTCATCAGAGGCATCCACTACACGGCCACCCCGCCCGGCATGGCGAAGTACGTCTACTGCCCCCAAGGACGCGTGCAGGACTACCTCGTCGACCTCCGGATCGGCTCGCCGACCTTCGGCCGCTGGGCCACGACAGAACTCGACGAGGACAACTGCCGTGCGGTGTACATCCCCGTGGGGGTCGGCCACGCTTTCGCCGCACTGGAAGACGACACGATAGTGACCTATGTGCTGTCCCAGGAATACGTGGCGGCCAATGAGCGCGCAGTATCCGTCCTGGATCCGGAGCTGGGCCTCCCTCTGCCCGACGGCGGACCGATACAGTCCGACCGCGATCTGGCCGCCCCCACGCTCGCCCAGGCCCAAGCCCAGGGCCTGCTCCCGCAGTACACCGCCTGCCAGGCAGTGGAGGCGCAGCTGTGGCCGTAACGCCCCCGCTCGTCACCGTCCTTGGAGCAACGGGCTTCGTCGGATCAGCAGTCCTGCGAGAGCTGGCCCGCCACCCGCTGCGCATCAGGGCCGTCGCCCGCGGGCCGGCCACCGTCCCCGCCGACGCGCGCGCCGACACAGACGTGCACACCGCCGACCTCACCGAACCGGGAGAGATGGCCGCGGCGGTGGCCGGCGCCGACATCATCATTCACACGATCGCCTACATCGCCGGGGCATCGACATGGCGCGTTGCAGACGGTGACTCGGCCGCCGAACGGGTCAACGTAGGCCTGGTCAGCGACCTGATAGAAGCCCTGCAAACCCGCAGCGAGTCCGGGCCACCGGCAACGGTGCTCTTCGCGGGGGCCGCCTCGCAGGTCGGGCCCGTGGACAAGACCACGCTGGACGGCACCGAACCTGACCGGCCCAAGGGAGAGTACGACCGCCAGAAGCTGGCCGCAGAGAAACTACTGCTGGCCGCCAACGGGCAGGGCATTCTGCGCGCCGCCTCGCTGCGGCTGCCGACGGTGTTCGGACACGGACCGCAGTCCACCGCCGCGGACAAGGGAGTGGTGTCGCTGATGGCCCGCAAAGCCCTCTCCGGCGACGCCCTCACCATGTGGCACGACGGAACAGTCCAGCGGGACCTGCTCTATGTCGACGATGCGGCACGCGCGTTCGCGGCCGCCATCGACCACGCGGAATCCCTGGCCGGCCGGGCCTGGCTCCTGGGAACCGGACGCGGCGAGCCGCTCGGTGAGGTGTTCAACAAGATTGCCGGGCTGGCATCCATGAGCTCAGGCAAGCCGCCAGTCCCCGTAGTGAGCGTCCAGCCGCCCGAGCATGCTGAGGTCAGCGACTTCCGCAGCGTCGTGATCGACTCCTCCGGCTTCAGGAACATCACCGGCTGGCGCCCCCAGGTCCCGCTGGACGAAGCCCTGCGCCGAACCGTGACCGCTCTTGCGGGTTCGTAAACCGGCTCGAGCCTCCCCACGTGTGGTCGTGCGCCACAGCCCCGCACACCTCGAACAGAAGCGGCAGGCCCTGTGGCGCCCGGGCGGACATTCCATCGGCTGAAGAACTTCTGCACCACCATTGTGAGAGGACTCTGCCGTGAAGGCCCTTGTGCTGTCGGGGGGATCAGGCACTCGCCTGCGCCCCTTCACCTACTCCATGCCCAAACAGCTCATCCCCATCGCCAACAAACCGGTGCTGGAACACGTACTGGGAAACATTCGGGACCTGGGCGTGACCGACGTAGGCGTCGTCGTGGGCGACTTGGCTCCTCAGATCATCGAGGCGATCGGTGACGGCACACGCCTGGGACTGCGCATCGTCTACATCCGGCAGGACGCGCCCAGAGGGCTGGCGCATTGCGTCCAGATAGCACAGCCCTTCCTGCAAGAGGACGACTTCGTGATGTACCTCGGGGACAACGTGCTCGCGGAGGGTATCGCTGGCATCGGCAAGGACTTCTCCGCCCGGCGCCCCGCAGCCCAGGTCGTCGTCCACAAAGTGGCCGATCCCCGTGCCTTTGGAGTGGCCGAACTGGATGCGAACGGCCGGGTGGAGCGGGTAGTGGAGAAGCCGCAGCAGCCGCGCAGCGACCTCGCGCTGATCGGCGTGTACTTCTTCACTGCAGCCATCCATCAGGCCGTGAACGCGATCACTCCCAGCGCCCGGGGCGAACTGGAAATCACCGACGCCATCCAGTGGCTGGTCACCCATGGAGCCAACGTCACCGCCAGCTCCTACAGCGGCTATTGGAAGGACGCAGGCCAGAGCGAGGACGTCCTGGAGTGCAACCGCCAGCTCCTGAGCTGGCTGGAACCCAGCACAGACGGAGAGGTCGACACCGCCAGCAGACTGGCAGGCCAGATCGTCGTTGAAGCCGGCGCCCGGATCGTGCGCTCCCATATCGAAGGGCCTGCCATCATCGGTGCCGGCACCGTGATCGAGGACAGCCGCATCGGGCCGGGCACCTCCATCGGCAGCAACTGCCGGATACGCGACACGAGCCTGTCCGACTCGATCGTGCTCGACGGCGCATCGATCTGCGGGGGCCCGGGCCTGCGGGCCTCCCTCATCGGCCGCAACGCCGTGGTCGGCGTCGCGAACCGCGGATCAGACCGCCACCGGCTGGTGGTAGGCGACCACACCCGAATAGAGGTGGCCGCATGAGGTTCCTGGTCACCGGCGGGGCAGGATTCATCGGTTCGACCTACGTCCGCACCCTGCTGGCGGGAGGCTACCCGGGCTACGAGAAGACCCGGGTGACCGTGCTGGACAAACTCAGCTATGCCGGCAACAGGAGCAACCTCCCCGCAGAACACCCGCAGCTGGAGTTCGTGCAAGGCGACATCTGCGACCTGCCGTTCCTGCTCGAGGTCTTCCCCGGCCACGACGCCGTCCTGCACTTCGCTGCCGAATCCCACGTCGACCGGTCCCTGGAGTCCGCCGCCGAATTCGTACGGACGAACGTGGGCGGCACCCAGACCGTACTGGACGCCTGCCTGGAGACCGGGATCGAGCGGGTCGTCCACGTCTCCACGGACGAGGTGTACGGCTCGATCGACGAGGGGTCCTGGACGGAGACCTGGCCACTTCAGCCCAACTCCCCATACGCCGCCACCAAAGCCGGGTCCGATCTGGTCGCCTGCTCGTACTGGCGCTCCCACGGACTCGACCTCTCGATCACGCGATGTTCCAACAACTACGGGCCCAACCAGCACCCCGAAAAGCTGATCCCGCTGTTCGTCACCAACCTCTTGGAAGGTGAACAAGTCCCGTTGTACGGCGATGGCAGCAACATCCGGGAATGGATCCACGTCGACGACCACTGCAGAGCCGTGCAAATGGTTCTCACCGACGGCCGGGCCGGTGAGGTTTACAACATCGGCGGCGGGCACGAACAGGACAATCTGACGCTCACCGAAAAGCTGCTCGAACTGCTCGATGCGGACCGGTCCGCTATCCGTCGCGTCCAAGACCGCAAGGGACACGATTACCGGTACTCGCTCGACGGCTCAAAAATCCGTCATGAGCTGGGATATGCCCCCGAGGTTCCCTTTGATGAAGGGATCTCCGAGACCATCGACTGGTACCGGAACAATCCGGCCTGGTGGAAGCCTCTCAAGTACGGCCGGAAGAACTGATCGACGGTTTCTGCGGAGGGCTTAACAGTTCCTTTGCAGAGAGTTTTAACGCTCCTTCTCGGGCGGTCTTGACCGCGATGGAACCGGCGAAGAGAGTGATCTATGAAGTTTCCGGGACTCGCTCCTGAAGTCAGTAATGCCCGCACTCGTGAATGAGGTAAAGAAGATGAGCAAGACGCACGGAGCAAATGCCCTGTGGACGCACATCGGTGAGTCTCAGATCAATGAGGAGACGGTCGCAGATCTCACCAACTTCAAGACCAGCGAGGTCAATTACCGGATTGCTCTCTTCGATGTGGAAACAAACGGGGGGCGGTACCTCAAGACGCTGATCTACAACCTGGCATCCCAGGTCACGCCGGACAACTGGGCGAGGCTCCGCAAGATCCGAAACCGGGACGTGGGAAACCCGGTCTCCGTTCGGTACAACGGGGAGTCCGTGGACCTGGACTACCTGCGAGCCGTGGCAGAACTGGAGTTCATCTCGGACAGCCTCCGCCTGGACGGCGTCAGCATCCTGGAGATCGGAGCCGGTTACGGGCGTACCTGCCACGCCGTGGTGTCGAACCACGATGTCGCCGAGTACTGGATCCTCGACCTGGCCAAGACACTGGAACTGTCCAGGAGCTACCTACGCACGGTGCTGGACGAGGACCAGTTCGAGAAAGTCCGGTTCGTAGCGGTGGACGACATCGACCAAGTGGCCGGGACCAAGAGCTTCGACCTGTGCATCAACATCGACTCGCTCGCCGAGATGGACGTGGAGACGGTGAAGGCCTATCTCGCGCTCATCGACGGGCAGTGCCAGTACTTCTACGTCAACAACCCGGTCGGCAAGTACATGGACAAGAGCCTGGACGGTCATGCACGGGGTGATGACGCCGTGGCTCTCGCGCTGAGCCCCGGGCTCCTCACCGACGTCGTCGACATTCACGACAACTACGCCGTCGAAGCCCAGACGCGCAAGTTCACCGCCGCCTACCGGCCCGGCGACCGGTGGCAGTGCATTGCCGACACGTGGTCGAAGCCCTGGAGCCACTACTGGCAGGCCCTCTACCAGAACGAGGACCCGGCCAACTGAGCCCACCCGCGAAGAGCACGTTGCCTCTTGCCTGCACCGGCAAGGGGCGACGCCATGTCACGGGCTTCTCCCCGGCGCGCGCCCACGAAGGGGCCCGACACCACGGCGAAGGAACTGCAAAGGGAGCGGAAGATGACAACGGTCGAACTGTCACCGCGCGCCGACCCGGCGCTGGCCGGCCGGCTTGCCACCTCGGCCGCGCAGAGCACACCGCACTCCGGCACAACCACGGCTGACCTGCGCGCCTGGTTGGACGCCCGAAGGCAAGCACACCGGTTCCGGGTGAACCGCATCCCCTTCACCGAACTGGACGTGGACGGCTGGTCGTTCGACCGGCAGACAGGAAACCTCCGCCACCGCAGTCGCCGCTTCTTCACGGTCGAAGGTCTGCACGTCCTGACCAGCGGCGGCCCCATACGCCAATGGCAACAACCCATCATCAATCAGCCCGAAGTCGGCATCCTCGGAATCTTGGCCAAGGAGTTCAACGGAGTCCTGCACCTGCTGATGCAGGCCAAGATGGAACCGGGCAACCCCAACCTGCTCCAGCTCTCTCCCACCGTGCAGGCAACCCGCAGCAACTACACCAAGGTGCACCGAGGCGCGGATGTGAAGTACCTCGAATACTTCACCCAGCCGCGGCGGGGCCGGGTCCTGGCCGACGTGCTGCAGTCCGAACACGGATCCTGGTTCTATCGCAAAACCAACCGCAACATGCTCGTGGAGACAACCGGCGACGTCCCCGAGGACGAAGACTTCCGCTGGCTGACCCTGGGCCAGATCGGCGCCCTGCTGCGCCAGGACAACGTGATCAACATGGACGCCCGCACCGTCCTGGCATGCTTCCCTGTCGACTACACCGAGCCCGGGGCCCTGCACTCCGACGCCGAAGTCCACTCATGGTTCACCACCGAGCGCTCACGTCACGACGTGGACGTGAGGCGCATACCGCTGAACGAACTCGGCGACTGGAAGCACGGCGAGTTCTCGATCAGCCGCACGGACCAGCGCTACTTCCAGGTGGTGGCCGTCTCGGTCGAGGCCAGCAACCGTGAGGTCACGGGCTGGTCCCAGCCACTGTTCGAGCCGACGGGCACCGGAATTATCGCCTTCGTGACCCGCACGATCGCCGGAACGCCGCACCTGCTGGCACACGCCCGGGTCGAAGCAGGCTTCCTGGACTCCGTGGAGATCGGCCCCACGGTCCAGTGCATCCCCGGCAGCTGGTCATCCCTGCCTGTCGCAGACCGGCCACCGTTCCTCGACGCGGTGCTGAACGCCCCGCCTGAGCGCATCCGATACGCGGCAGTGCACTCCGAGGAGGGGGGACGCTTCCTCAACGCAGAAAGCCAGTACCTGTTCGTCGAGGCGACGCAGGCACCGCTGGACCCGCCCCCCGGGTACTGCTGGGTCACCGTGGGCCAGCTCAACTCCCTGGCCCGACACAGCCATTACCTCAACGTACAGGCGCGCTCCCTGCTGGCCTGCCTCAACTCCGGTGCGGCCAGGCTCTAGCAACGCTTCAGCCGGTTGGTGCCTGTCTTCTGCGGCCTCGTGGGCAGGGACAGGCCGGGCGCGCCGAGCCCCTCGGTCGCGCAGCCGCGGGCGGTGCAGGCCCGGTCCGGCACCGCAGCAGGGGCAGCGGCGGGGGCAGCTGCTGGATCGCCTTCCGCCGCCCGTTCATTCACCGGACTCCAGGGACAGCGGCCACCTCACCGACGCCGATCCCGGCGCGTCAGTGCGGCGAACACGTCCGCCACGAACACCGACAACGCAACCCGGAGCGGTTGGGCCTACTCACGCCTCGTCCCTCCAACGTGCCCCGACCAGCCAAGACCGGCAGAGCCGACAAGCACTACTCACGGCCGTCGGGCTGGGCGCCGACGGCGCCCAGCCAGAGGGCGGAACAGATGCGGAATCCCTCATTCCTTAACGGAATCTTGTAGGACTTGACAGAGCCCTTGAAGAACGGGCCTTGAGGCGGTTCCTGTTCGGCCAGGACAATGGCCCGGGTTGCATGCTGCGGCCGTCACTGGTGAACGCTTCCTCCCCTTCTCTCACCCTCGTGGAGCTTCGCAGCCGTCGGCCGGAGCACAGTTGTGACCACTCCGGCTCGAGGAAGAGATTCAGTACATGACTGCGGAAGTCACAGCGAAGGCAGGACGCAGGGAGTGGGCCGGACTGGGGGTGTTATCCCTGTCGTGTCTGCTCCTCGCACTCGACCTGAACGTGCTCCACCTCGCGCTCCCGTCCATGAGCGCGGACTTGCGACCCAACAGTTCCCAGCTGCTCTGGATCGTGGATGTCTACGGGTTTCTGATCGCGGGCTTCCTGCTCATTATGGGAGGACTCGGCGACCGTATCGGCCGACGTCGACTGCTGCTCTTCGGAGCAGCTGCCTTCGGAGCGGCTTCAGTGCTTGCCGCATACTCCAAGAGCGCTGAGATGCTGATCGTGGCCCGTGCCGTCCTGGGTATTGCCGGGGCGACGTTGATGCCTTCCACCCTGTCGCTGATCCGCAACATGTTCCTCGACAAGGGACAGCGCACCATTGCCATTACCGTCTGGATGAACAGCTTTCTGGTCGGAAGCCTGGTCGGCCCGATCATGGGCGGCGCCCTGGTGGAGAACTTCTGGTGGGGGTCCGTTTTCCTGATCGGCGTACCAGTGATGGCGCTGCTGCTTGTTCTGGGACCGCTGGTTCTTCCCGAGTTCCGTGACAAGGACGCGGGCCAACTGGACCTGATCAGCGTGCTGCTGTCCTTGCTCGCTGTTCTGCCCGTCGTCTACGGCTTGAAAGAAATTGCCAAGGACGGCTTCTCCTCAGTTCCTGTGATCGTGCTCCTGGCGGGTATCGCCGTCGGGTTTGCCTTCGTACGGCGACAGCGGCAGCTGGCCTCCCCACTCCTGGATCTCAGTCTCTTCTCCAACCGTGGCTTCACCGCGTCGCTCACCATGCTGACGCTCGTCACCGGAGCCACCTCCGGCACGCTCTTGTTCTGCTTCCAGTTCCTGCAGAGCGTCAAGGGACTGTCCCCCTTTGAAGCGGGCCTGCTGATGTTGCCCGCGACCGCTGCTTCGATCCTCTCGTCCCTGCTGGTACCTGCGATCCTGCGCAAGTACCAGCCGACGTGGGTCGCAGGTGTGGGCATGGGCTGCGCCATCGCCGGCTTCCTGGCGATGACCCTGGTCAACACATCCGCCGGGCTCGCGATCCTCGTCGTCGGCTCCGTGATCCTCTACGTAGGCCTCCACCCGGTACAGGTTCTGGGCACTGACCTCATCGTCGGCAATGCGCCCCCCGAGCGAGCCGGCGCGGCCTCGGCCATGCAGGAGACCAGCGCCGAGTTCGGCATGTCCCTCGGCGTTGCCGTGCTGGGCAGCATCGGCACGGCCGTGTACCGCACCTCGCTCGACGATAACGCGCAGGACAGCATCCCCGCCCACTCCGTCGACGCGGCCAGCGAGAGCATCGGTGCGGCGGTGAGCGGAAGCCGTGACGTAACCGGTGCCGCCGGGGACCAGCTCGCCGACGCTGCACGCGATGCGTTCACCACCGCCCTCCAGACCACCGCCGTGATCAGCGCAGGCATCGTCATGGTCGCGGCGGCCGTTGTGATCACGCTGCTGCACCGCCAACCCGCCCACTCCGAGGACAGCCCCGTAGCAGTAGCGCCGCAGCAGGATCCCGCGCAGACCAGCACGCCATGAGTGTTCTCTTCTCGTCATGAACGGTGACACGGCGGAGCTCGCAGGCTTGTAGGAGGCGGCGGCATCGCCTGCCGGCAACGGCAGATGCGGCCGCCTCCCCCGGCCGGGCGTTGCGTCAGAGGGGCGACGGACAGCGGGACGAACACGGCCCCCTTGCCCAACCGCGAGCCTGCGCAAGGCCATTCACCGCTATGACGATCAGGAGTCACCATGTCACGCTGCCTGTTCACCTCCAGTCCGTGACCGAGGGCCATCCCGACAAGACCGCCGACCAGATCAGCGACACCGTGCTTGACGCACTGTTGGCGCAGGACCCGGCTTCACGGGTCGCCGTGGAAACGCTGATCACCACCGGGCAAGTCCATGTGGCGGGCGAGGTGACAACGCGTGCATACATCGATGTTCCCGGGCTGGTCCGCGCGAAGATTCTGGAGATCGGTTACGACTCCTCCTCCAAGGGCTACGACGGGGCATCGTGCGGCGTCTCGGTCTCCATCGGCGCGCAATTGCCGAACATCGCCCAGGGCGTGGACACGGGCGGCGCGGGAGATCAGGGACTCATGTTCGGGCTATGCCTGTGAGGAACGCCCGAGCTGATGCCATTGCCGATCCATCTGGTGCACCGCCCACAGGTACGCAAGGACGGGGTTGTGCCCTACCTGCGCCCAGACGGAAAGACCCAGGTCACCATCGAGTACGTGGGCAGTCGCCCAGTCCGTCTCGACACCGTGGTCGTTTCCTCACAGCCCGCCAGTGACGTTGATCTGGACTCGCTGCTCGTGCCCGGCCTACGTCGCTGGGTCGTTGAGCCAGTCCTTGGCGACCTTGCAGAGGAAGGAACCAAGCTGGAGACCGAGGTCCGGCTCGTCCAGACCAGCGTGAAGAAACTCGTCAATAACAACTCGAAGTAACGCAATCAGGATCACGAGACGCTAGGGAAGTCCCATCATCGCAGGTCAAAGGGCTTCTCCCGTTTCATATCCGGACGTGCGCTCGATCGCAAACCCGTGGATCCAGGCTCAACCGTGATCCGCAGCCCCGAATGACTCAGGATCCAGTCCCTGGAACTTGATGCATTCGGGGGCGACAGTTGATGCTATTCCTCGTTACCGGTCATCGCCTCAGGACGTGCGTCCCTCGAGTGTCGTTCATTCCTCCTCCTTGCCCAGCAGGATGGCGCCCTGTCCCTGTTGGCCGTGCACATCCTTAGGGTTGGACGAGGCGCAGCGGTCAAGGGAGAGACATCCGCAACCGATACAGTTACTGAGTTCATCGCGTAACTGTTGCAGGTGATTTATCCGGGCATCAAGGTCCTTCTTCCAGTGCGCCGAAACCCGGGCCCAGTCCTCACTGTTGGGCTTGCGGTCGTTAGGGAGGATCGAGAGAGCACTGTGGATGGCTTCCAGAGGTATTCCCAAACTCTGCGTTGCGCGAATGAAAGCGACGCGTCGCAGCATGTCGCGCGGGTAGCGTCTCTGGTTTCCCGATGTGCGGCGACTGTAAATGAGGCCATTCCGCTCATAGAATCGCAGTGCTGAGGTGGAAACCCCGCTACGCTCTGCTAGTTCACCGATGGTGAGCACTTCTGCCGTCCAGTGGGGGGTGCGCATATCGCCAAGGTAGCTCGCTGTGAACGTTCAATTAAGTCTTGCTCGGCGAGTTCGCAGAGATTTGACACTCTGCATCGAAGCTGCGCTGGAAGCGGTGAGCCGCTGCGGTTGTGCTGTGTGGCGACGGCGGACTCGTGGGCGTGCGTGAGAGGCGAGTTGCGGAGACTCTTTGCTGTAACCGGCGATCCGCCCGGCCGGTGCGGGCCGGGGCGGATCGCGGCGCCCGAGGAAAAGGCCGGCTGACGGAGGTTCAGCTTCCAGGTGGGTGAGCCGGTTGGCTCGGTTCGCGGAAGCGGATGCCTCACGCCACCAGTGGTTGGTGGAGGGGGCGTGCCCGTCTCGTTCGGGCCGGTCCTTGTCCTGGGAGGTCAGGCTTCGGCGCGCAGCTTGCTGCGCAGAGTGGCAGCGAAATCCTGAGCCATCGCCAAACGGGCACGCAGCGTCTCGCAGCGCGCGTCAGCCACTTTCTGATAGGCGATCAGCCGCTGGCGGAGCCGTTCCTTCTCGGCCCCGCCGGGCGGGTCTTCCGTAGAGGAGAGCCGGTCGGTGATCTCCAGGAGGTCCCGCATCTCTTCCAGCGAAAAATCCAGAGGCTTCATACGACGGATGACCATGAGGCGTGCCACATCGGCCTCTGTGTACAGGCGAAAGCCGCCCTTGCTGCGAGCGGAGGGGGTGACGAGGCCGACTTCCTCGTAGTGTCGCATCGTGCGCAGTGACAAGCCCGTCCGCTCGGCCACTTCGCCGATCTGCATCTGCCGCTCAGTCATCGCCGAGTGCTCTCCCTCTGGGTCTGCTGCTTATGCGTAAAGTCGAACCTTAGTGCGCAGGCGGGCAGGCCAGAGGCCACGTGGCCTGCCGGGCGGGTGAGCGGGCGGACTCTTCCGTCACGTCAGGGTAGGGATTCGGCTGCCGCAAGCTGTTCATGGTGACAGCCGCAGCAGCGCTGCCGTACTGCGGATTCCAACGAAACCGGCAAACTTCCGGGAAAGGAGTCCGGGGGTACCGGGGCAGGGCGCCAGTTGTTTGAGGCCGCCTCTGTCTGCAGGGGCTCCGGTGGCTGGTGGTGCAGTCTGCCCGGCGGAAGGCCGAGCCCTCTTGGGATCCTTTGATGGGCCCGGGCACCGGGTGCGACTGCGTGGGCGACTGGGGCAAGGGCGTCAGTGAGCTGCCTTCGCGTCGTCTGGACGTGTCCGCTGCCGCACTGGGGCGATCACTGTCCAGTAGCTGGGCTGCGGCCCTGCCGGAGAGCGATAATTCAGACCGCCACGCTGCTGGTGGACTGGGTGCCGGAGTCCGGTACTGCTTCGATGACATCGATCAGGAAGGCTCAGGGGTGGGCGCGCTTAAGGGAAAGACCGCGTTGGTGACCGGTGCGAGCCGCGGTATCGGTAGGGGGATCGCGCGGCGTCTGGCCCAGGATGGTGCGCTCGTCGCGGTCCACTACGGCAGAAACCAGGATGCTGCCATGGAGACCGTCGAGTTGGTCAGGAAAGAGGGAGGACGCGCCTTTCCTCTGGAGGCGGAGCTGGGGGTCCCCGGTGACGCGGAGCGCCTGTATGCCCGATTTGATGCTGAAATGGGGCGGCTCGGTGAGGGGACGCAACTCGACATTCTGGTGAACAATGCAGGTGCCAGCGGGTCCGCGCGTATCAGCGAGGTGACCCCGGAGCTGTTCGACCGGCTCTTTGCTGTCAATACCAAGGCACTTCTGTTTCTTGTGCAGCTGGGGCTGGAGAGGATGGGCGGTGGCGGGCGCATCATCAACATCTCCTCGGCGGTGACCAGGATCGCCTACCCCCGGTCTGTCATCTATTCGATGACCAAGGGGGCGGTGGACACCCTTACCCTGGCGCTGGCAAAGGAGTTGGGACCCAGGGGAATCACCGTGAACGCGGTGGCGCCGGGTTTTGTGGCGACGGACATGAACGCCGCACTGCGGGACACGCCTCAGGGGTATGCCCAGTTGGCAGCCCTGTCCGTGTTCGACCGGATCGGGCGACCTGGTGACGTCGGGGACATTGTGGCGTTCCTCGCATCCGATGCCTCTCGCTGGATCACTGGGCAGCGAATCGACGCCACTGGCGGATCGATGCTGTGAACCGGGCGGCTCGCCCCAGACGGCGCCAACGGCTGGCCGCCTGCGACGCCCAGAGTGCGTAGAGCCCGGTGACGCTGCTGTGCGCCCACATCTGAACCCAGCGCCCAATCCCGCCCCCGCTGAGTGACTGCCCCGCCCTGCAGCAGGACGCCTTGGTGCTGCACTGCCTGCCCGACTACAGCAGCACCGCTGCCGCCGAGGTCATGGGACAAGACCCGAGCAAAATCCGCTACTTGGTGTGCTCGGCACCCGAGCAGTCCCGGACCGCTGCCCGCCGCCTGGCCCTTTCATGCTGACGCTCCGGCCCGGCGCCCCCCACACCCGACGGCTGTCAGCGCCGCGCCCTGGTGTGCTGTCCGGCGGATCTTTCCGGGCTCGGCGTTCCTGGCACGGCTGCGTCACTGGGCGGCACCAAGGTTGGCCGGACAGTCACGCGAGCGATGGCCACCGATCGGCGGCCCACTCCAGCCATCCTGGCCACCCAGGAGGCGGACCTCCAACCTCATGTCCATCGAGTTCCGTGGCGTCGGGCTCCTCGAACAGCGTCCTCCAGTGCACGAGGTCCGTCTCGCTCATCGCGAAGGTCTGATCAGGGGTGGTCGACTGGCGATGGGTGATCTGAGCACGTTGGGTCTCATGGTCCACCGGCACGTACACAAGGTGACAGGACGCGCCCACAGACATCACCAACCAGCGGATCGCGGACCTCTCGTCACGAGACCAGCATCCGAAATCCAGGACCACGTTCGTTCCCAGCTTCAGCGTCTCCAGACCAAGCCAGAGCAGCCGTCCTTCCAGCACATCGCGCTTCCCTTCCGGCTGCGGATCGCCGAACAGCGGAATCATCCACTCATCCGGCGTCAGCCGCAGCGCGCTGTGTTCCTTGGCCAGCTGCCGCGCTCTCGTGGTCTTTCCGGCCCCTGGCAGGCCGACCGTCAGGAACAACGTCGTCACGGCCAGATCTTGTCACGAAGGCCAAGTGATCACGGCTTGAGCCAAAGGCGGATCGAAGCCACGGTGACGGTGCCGTGGAAGACGTAGGCGCGCTTGTCGAATCTCGTGGCCACGGCCCGGGAGCTCTTCAGCGCGTTGATCGTTCGCTCGACTTCGTTCCTGCGCTTGTAGATCGTCTTGTCGAAGCCAGCCGCCCTTGCTGCCGCGGCGTTGGCGGTTGGTGTCGAGGTTCAGGGTCATGTGGCCAGGTAGGTACAGACTCATGTGTCCACCTGGCTGACCGTCAGGCGACGCTGGAGGCTTCTTCGAGTGCGGCGAGACGGTTCTTCAGTCGGTAGCTGGGGCCGTTGATGGAGATGGCGTCGCAGTGATGGAGGAGGCGGTCGAGGATGGCGGTGGCCAGCACCTCGTCACCGAACACCTGTCCCCATTCTCCGAAGCTCTTGTTGGAGGTGAGGATGATGGATCCCTTCTCGTAGCGCTTGGAGACGACCTGGAAGACCAGGTTCGCCTCGGCGCGTTCGAGGGGCTGGTAGCCGACCTCATCGACGACGAGGACGTTCGGCCGGAGGTAGGTGCGAAGGGTCCCGGTGAGCCGGCCGATGGCGTCTGCGCTCTTCAGCTTGCGGACCATGTCGTCGAGGGTGGTGAAGTAGACGGAGAACCCGGCCCGGCAGGCGGCGACCGCGAGGGCGACGGCGATGTGCGTCTTGCCTACTCCGGGCGGTCCCAGCAGGGCGGCGTTGCCTTTGGCCTCGATGAAGGAGAGCGTGGCCAGGTCCTTGATCTTGCGCGGGTCGAGTTCGGGCTGGAACGAGAAGTCGTACTCATCCAGCGTCTTGTGGTGCGGGAGCTTGGACAGGCGAAGTGAACTGCGGAAACGTCGCTCGTCGCGCATGGCGGCCTCTTCTTCCAGGACGAGGTCGAGGAAGTCGAGGTAGCCCAGTTTCCCCTCCTCGGCCCGGCGGGCGAAGACATCGAGCTGGCTGGGCAGGTGGGTGAGGCCGAGCCGGGTGGCGGTGGTGCGGATGCGTGTGGTGACCAGCTCGTTCAACGGTGATCCTTGATCGTGGGGGTGATGGGGCGGGTGCCGGCGAGTTGGTCGTAGACGGACAGGGGCCGGCGTTCGACCTCGACCTGTGCGGCGGCGGAGCGGGTGAGCAGGGCCTGCAGCGGACCGGAGGCGGCGGGGGCCGGGCGGCGGAGCGGGATGACGTTGCTGCCGTCCGCCTCGGTCTCCAGGCTGGTGGTCACCGCGCGGGTGTGGCCGTCGGGCAGGCCCTCCCAGTGAGCCTCGTCGACGATGCGCTGTCCTCGGCCGAGGGCACGGGGGTGGGCGGCCAGCAGGCTCTGGCCGGCCGTTTCGGGGGCGGTGGAGTGCAGGAAGACCATGTCGGATCCGGCGCGGATCTCGACCAGTTGCCGGTGGCGGACCTGGCGGGCGGGCACGGAGTACAGGTTTCCTTCGAAGGCGACCAGGCAGTCCTTTCCGACGTGCCGCAGATGGCGTCGGGTGACCAGGTAGTCAGTGGGAGGCACGGGCCGCAGAGCGGCGTGGTCGCGGGCGGCCCGCACCCCGATGACCTCGCCGTGGGTGGCGTGGGTGCGTGCTCTGCGCAGGGGCACCCAGGCGGTGAACGCGGCGTCCATCTCCTGAAGCGATGAGAAGGCCCGACCGGCCAGGACATGATCACGCACGATCGCCACCTGCCGTTCGACCCGGCCCTTCCCGGTGGGCCGGTAGGCGGCCAGCACGTCGATGTCGAAGTCGTAGTGCCCGGCGAAGGCGACCGCCTCCGGGTGCAGCGGCACGGCCTTGCCCGGTGCGACATGACGGCGGACCACGGTCTTGGTCCGGTCGTAGACGATCGCCGCCGGGACACCGCCGAAATGCTCGAACGCCCGGCGGTGGCAGGCGAAGAACGACCCGAGGCCCTGGCTGGTGGTGAAGCAGCAGAACGGATCACGGGAGTACGACAGTGTCATATGGAAGGAGTAGACCTTCTCGATGCCGACGTGCGCGAGGACCTTCCCCTCGTGTCGGGTAGGAGTGCCGCATTGCTGCGGCACTCCCCCCTCAGAACCGGGCGAGCAGGTTTCCCCGCACCACGGCTCAAGCAAGCCCCGAGGGCGTCACGAGAGTGCAACTACTGCTGGTCTCCTGCGGTTTCGGGCCCGGAGGCCGCGATGGCAGGAGGCGTGCACGAGGCGTGTTCGGCTCCCGCCCGGCGTGTCAGGCCGTCCGTGATGGGTGAGATAGTCGGCGGCTATCGCCCTCTTGACGACGTTCAACCACCATCGCTCCCATTCCTGGGGTGACTGCGGCGGCTGATCGGCGGTGAGGAGGTGTTCCCCGCAGAGCGGACAGCGGCCGTCCTGCTTGGCGAGCAGGCGCAAGTTGTAGCTGTCCAGCGGGGGTTTGACCCTCCTTCGCCGCTTGACCCAGTAGTGGGGTGCCGATGTAATCGGGGTGGCCGTGCCGACGTATTAGGGGTGGGCGTGCCGGTCGGGGCCTCGCTGAGGGCGGGCCGGTATCGGTTCTGGCGGAAAGTTGCCGTGTGTGTGGGAATTTGCCTGGTCAGCGGGGGCCCGCCCGGTGGTGTGGCGGTCTTGCGCGTGCGGGAGGGGCTCGTGCGGGCATGCCGGAGGGCGCCGCGGCGGGTCGGCGGTGCCCGTGGGATCGTGCTGTGAAGGTCTGCGCCGGGTGGTGATGGTGTGTCAGGGTGGTTGCGGCCTCACGTCGGGTTCAGGGTCGGGCCGCAGGTAGCCGCGCGGGGTCCAGTGGCCGAGCGGGCGGGTCTTTCTGCGGGGTGGGCGGCGGGTCGGTGCGCGGCCGGGCCGGGGTAGCGCCGCCAGCCAGTTGTCGATCTTCCGGGTGTTGGCGTGGGCGAGTTGGAAGGCCAGCAGCAGCGTTTGGGCGGCGTGGCCGCGGATGCGGCGGCCGCGGGCGTCCTGGATGTTTTCGAACGCTCCGTCCTTGGCATGCCCGTTGCCGCCCTCCACGCTGGAACGTCCCAGGTGGTAGGCGTCCTGCCAGGTGGGGGTGCCGAACGGGACCGGCTGCCAGTGCTTCGCTCCGGCCTCGGGGCCGATGGTGATCGAGCCCTGCGCGCACAGGGTGAGCACGCCGCCGGGGGTGGGTTCGGGGTCCAGTAGTGGTGCTCCGGCCCGATGGTGCACCAGGCTCTTGGGCTTGATCGGGCAGCGCAGGGTGCCGGCCTCGGCGGGGCAGCACCAGCGGCGGTGGCCGTCGGCATCGGCGGCGCCCTTGGGAGCGAGCAGGAACATCTGGCGCTGCTCGATCCGCTCCACCCACTGCTCGCGGGCGGCCTGGCGGGTCGTCTGGGCGGTGCCGGCGTCGCGTTGGCCGGCGGCGTCGATGTCCTGGTGGAGGGTGGGAGTGGCGTTCTTCAGCTCGGCGGGGGTGTGCGGGCAGGCCCAGGAGCCCTCGAGCAGGGTGGCGCCGCCGGGGCCGGGTTCCTGGACGCCCAGTGCGTGGCGCGGGTAGTCGTAGAAGGGGGTGAAGCCCAGGGCGCGGACGGGGAGTTGGAAGGTGTCGGCCACGCTGTTGTTGAACGCCCGGTCCACCGCCAGCGGGCCGGGCGGGTAGCCGCGGCGCAGGACCGCGTCGGTCAGGGCCCGCACCGCGCCGCCGCCCGGGTCGGCGCCGGGGAGGTCGGTGGACATGCCCAGGAAAACGGCCGGCGGGCGGGTGCCCCGGGGCAGGCCGGGGCCGTGCAGCACGGTGGGCGCGAGGATGGCGAGGGTGGCCTCGTAGCCGAACAGCATCTTGACCGGGCCGGATCGCCGTGATCGCTTCTCGCCGGAGCCGGAGCCGGAGCCGGAGCCGGAGCCGGAGCCGGAGCCGGAGCCGGAGCCGGAGCCGGAGCCGGAGCCGGAGCCGGAGCCGGAGCCGGAG
>NZ_JBSFUU010000061.1:58840-60463 GCF_053591955.1 Streptomyces sp. NPDC002845
ACGTACGACGACGACGACGACGACGACGACGAAGGACTGCTGCTGTCCGGTGGGAGATCGGGCTCGTCCACCGGCACTGGTCTCAGCCCTCGCGCAGCTGGCCGGCGGCCTGCTGGTCATCGGGGCGGTGAAGATGCCGCAGCAGACGGGTCAGCGCACCGAGGTCGGTGATTCCGGCTGCGGCGGCCAGCACCGGCAGTGCCACCCCTGCCTCCGCCAGTTCCTTGATCCAGCCGGCCCGCAGCCTGCGGGTATGCAGCCGCGGGCACTTCTCCGGCAGCCTCAGCGACGAGGCGACCTTGGAGACGATCCCGGCTCGGTGGAAGCAGCCCGGCGACAGCAGGTAGACCACCTTCCCGGTGTGGGCGTGGGCGGCCTCGGCCAGCGTGTGCTCGAACGCGCGGCGCACGATGACCATCCGCCGCTGGGTGCGGCCGCGCACCGCGACCACCACCGCGGCCCCGGCCGGGCGCACATCATGCGCCCGCACCTGCGCGATCTCCAACGCGCTCAGCCCGGCCCCGGCACCCAGGGCGAGCAGGATCCGCGCATCCCGGCTGCGGGCCTCGCTCGGCTGCGATCCGGCCGCCGTCCACAACTGCCCCAGCTCAGCCGGGGTATA
The DNA here is from genome assembly GCF_053591955.1 of Streptomyces sp. NPDC002845. Taxonomy (NCBI): domain Bacteria; kingdom Bacillati; phylum Actinomycetota; class Actinomycetes; order Kitasatosporales; family Streptomycetaceae; genus Streptomyces; species Streptomyces sp. NPDC002845. The sequence continues at coordinate 59,463 of NZ_JBSFUU010000061.1, forward strand.
GGGGGCGAACACGTCCCGGCCGGAGACCGGCACCGGATCGGCCAGCGTGCGCACCCGGGAGATGATCTGCGCCCTGCTGGCCGGGGACAGATCCCGGCGGCCGCGGGCGGCGAACAGCTCCAAGGTCTCCTCGGCCATCCACACCCGCTCGCCCTCGCCCAGGCCGTGGCTGTCGGCGAAAACGGCGATCTGCCACAAGGCGGCGGCCAGAGTGCGGGCCATACCGGCACTCAGCGGGTCGGCGCGCGCGACGGTCTTGCGCAGCGTGGTGGCGATCCGCTCCCACAGCAGTGCCTGGCCGGCATCCACGGCAGCCGGGGTATAGGCGTCGATGCGGTCGCGGACACCGGTGCGCCAGTCGAACACCCCCGGCTCCGGGACGAACTGCCAGTCCAGCACGGGTGGTTCACTCCCGCCCGGCCGACGGGGCCGCGCGGTAGGCACCGTGGTCCACCCGGACCAGACGGCCGCGTTTTTCCAGCCGGGACATGCTGGAGTACACGCTGGCCACCGGCACCTCAAGGGCCTGGTGAACCTGCTCGGGACTCCACGTGCGGGCCGGGTCCTGGGCCAGCAGCAGCGCGATCCGCTCGATCACCGCCGGCTGAGGCCGGCCGGCGTCCACCGCCGGACCGCCGGCGACAGGTGCGTCCGCGACCGGTCCGGTAGACAGGGAACGCCAGCGCTCGACCGCGGCCAGGACCGCCTGTCCGGCATCCAGCCGCTCGCGCACCGCGGCGAGGCGTTCTTCCAGGTCCTTTTCCTGATGGCGCAGGTCGTCGAGGACCTGGCCGGCGCCGGCGAGCAGGTGGTGGACATCATCAGGTGCGGTCACGAGCGGGAACCTGGCCCCACAGCGAGGCGGTCATGCCCAGACGGTCGGCAAACCCCCGGATCGGGCGAAGTCCGCCCGCAGACCCGGAAGATGATCACTCATAGCGTGGAATCCGCCACCGAGCGGCCCCTCACCATCCCTGGTCACCGAAATACATCGGAACCCC
>NZ_JBSFUU010000062.1:0-60325 GCF_053591955.1 Streptomyces sp. NPDC002845
TTTTTTTTTTTTTTTTTGTTGTTTTTTTTTTTTTGTGGGGGGGGGGGGGGCCGGGTGGGCGGGGGGGGGGGGGGGCGGGGGGGGGGGGGGGCCCCCCCCCCCCCCCGACGATGTCGAGACGTCATGCCCTGGGAACGAGCACCGGCTCGGGCCGAGGGGCGGCCGGGGCGCTCTCGGGGTTGATACGGGGCAGGCGACGGTCGAGCCAGCCCGGCAGCCACCAGTTGGCGCGGCCCATGAGCGCCATGGCTGCGGGTACGAGGACCATCCGTACGATCGTCGCGTCCAGCACGATCGCGGTGGCCAGGCCCAGGCCCATCATCTTCACCAGCGGCGAGGGGTTGGCGACGAAGCTGAGGAACACCACCGTCATGATCAGGGCGGCCGAGGTGATCACACGGCCGGTGGCGGCCATGCCGCGGGCCACCGACTCGGTGGTGTCGCCCGTGGCGTCGTACTCCTCCCGGATCCGGGAGAGCAGGAACACCTCGTAGTCCATGGACAGGCCGAAGAGGACCGCGAAGAAGATCGTCGGCAGGGGCGAGGCGATCGGGAGGGTCGAGTCGAGGTTGAACAGGTCCTTCAGCCAGCCCCATTGGAAGACGGCGACGACGACGCCGTACGCCCCGCCGATGGACAGCAGGTTCATCACGGCCGCCTTCACCGGGACGGCGATGGAGCGGAACACCAGCATCAGCAGCAGGAACGAGGACAGCAGGATCGCGGCGACGAACACCGGCAGGGTGTCGGAGAGTTGCCGGGTGAGGTCGTCGGTCATGGCTGTCAGGCCGGACACCGCCACGTTGTCGGGGACCTGGTCGCGGATGCGCTGGAGGGTGTGGGAGGTCGCGGCGGCGGCGGGGGCGGTGGTGGGCAGGACGGGCAGTACGAGGGTGTCCTCGGCGGAGTTGAACCGGGGCTCGCCGACCGAGGCGATGCCGGGGTCGGCGGCGATGCTCTTGGCCAGGGCAGGGACGGCCTCGGCGTCCACGCCGGGGCGGCGCAGGTCGGCGACGATCAGAAGCGGGGCGTTGAAGCCGGGGCCGAATCCCTCCGCGAGCAGGTCGTAGGCGCGGCGGTGGGTGGTGGTGGTCGTGTCGTTGCCCGCGTCCGGGAAGCCCGTCTCCATGCGCAGCGCGGGGGCGGCCAGTGCCAGCAGGACCGCGGAGGCGGCGAGCAGGTGGCGCCACGGCCGGGCGGAGACGCGGTGGGCGAAACGCCACCACGCCGTGTCCTGGGGCTGCTTCACGGAGCGCTTGCGGCGCGCCGGGCGTCGCCCCTTGTGAATGCGGTCGCCCAGCAGGGACAGCAGGGCCGGCAGCAGTGTGAGAGCGGTCGCCACGGCGAAGAGAACGACCAGCGAGGTGCTCAGGCCGACCGAGGTGAGAAAGCCCAGGCCGGTCAGCGCGAGGGCGGCCATCGCCACGACGACGGTGCCGCCGGCGAACAGGACGGCCGCGCCCGACGATCCCATGGCGTTCGACAGCGCGGTGTGGTTGTCCTGCCCGGTGGCGTGGTTCTCGCGGTAGCGGGCCATGATGAACAGGGCGTAGTCGATGCCGACGCCGAGGCCGATCATCGCCCCGATGGTCGGGGCAGCGGTGGAGACGTCCGTCGCGCCCGCCAGCAGCATGATGCCGCCCAGGCCCGCGGCGACGGCCACCAGGGCGAGGGCTATCGGGACGAGCGCGGCCACGATCGTGCCGAACGCGACGACCAGCACGACCAGAGCGGCCAGCAGGCCTCCTGCCTCGGCGCCGGAGGTCTCGGTCTCGGCGTTGATGAAGACGGCGTCACCGCCCAGTTCGGCGACGACGCCGTCGCCGCGTGCCGGGTCGATCGCGTCGGTCAGCGCCCGCAGTTGCTCGGGGCCCACGTCCGTCGCGGGTACGTCGAAGACGATCCGTGCGAAGCCGATACGCCCGTCGGGCGAGAGCGCGTCGCCACCGGCGAACGGACCGGAAACGTTGGCGACATGGTCCACGTCGGCGATCCGGGCGACTGCGCCGTCGACGGCGGACCGGTGGCGCTCCAGCCGTTCCCCTTCCGGTACGGCGAAGACCGCCATGGCGCTTCCGCCGGACGCCTCGGGAAAGCGCTCCTCCAGCAGCTTCATCGCCTCCTCGCTCTGGCTGCCGGGAGCGGCGAAGTCGTCGGCGAACGAGCCGCCGGCGGCGCCGGCCAGGGGCAGTACGAGGAGCAGTGCGGCCACCCAGGCGGCGATCGTGGCCCAGGGGCGGCGGGCGCTCGCGTCGCCGATGCGACGGGTGAGTCGGTTCATGGCTGTGTGCTCCTGTCGGAGGGGTGCCGTCCGTTGCCTGTCTGCGGCGTGTCGGGGCGGGAGTCGTGAGCGGTTCCATCGTGGGCGGCCGCTCCGGTGCTGTCCCCCGCCGCCGGAGGGGTTCGGCGCTCCCGCACGGGGCGGGGCGGAAAAGGCGGTGCCTCCCCCGCCGGGGGGAGGCACGGATCCGTCTGCAGGCGGGTGTCGGGGGCTTCGACCTGGAATTACGATGAGCTGCCCGGTGCGGCCGATGGCCGGGTCCGATGACCGGCGCCGGAGCACCGGACCTCTTTCCAGGGGGGATCCAGGGGGATGATGAACCGCACGGCGCTGTCTTCCCGGCAGCCGGTCCGCAGCAGCGCGTCGGGCAGGTTCCGTGGCCCGTTCGCCCGCTGGCCGCGCGCCGCGGACGCCGTCCTCACGGTCGCCATGTTCCTGGCGACGGTGTTCACGCAGGAGGGCCCGGACAACACGACAGTCACACGCTCCCCCGCCGACGTCCCGGTCCCTGTCCTGCTGCTGTTCGCAGTGGCCACCGGCGCGTTGTACCGGCGCCGGCGGGAACCCGTCGTGGTCCTGGGGGTGGCGATGGCCTCCTATGCCCCGACGGTGGGCAGCAGCTTCGCCAACCTGGGAGGGGCCGTGCTCATCGCCCTGTACAGCGTCGGCCGGCACGCGGCGGACGCCCGGTGGGGCTACCTCGGCGTCGTCGGGGCCGCCGCCTGCGTCACCGTTGACGGCCTCATGGGTTCCCTCCCCTGGGGCGAGATCGTCTTCGGCTGCCTGGTCATGTTCGTGGTCTGGTACGTCGGCCGGCGGCTGCGGCTGCGTGCCGAGCGCGCCGAGCAACTGCGCCGGGAACAGGCCGCGCAGGCGCAGCGGATCGCCGCGGAGGAACGCACCCACATCGCCCGCGAACTCCACGATGTCGTCGCCCACCGGGTGAGCATGATGACGGTGCAGGCGGGCGCGGCCCGTATGGTGGCCGCCGACGACCCCCAGGGTGCCGTGGAAGCGATGGCGGCGGTCGAGGAGGCGGGACGCCAGGCACTGGACGAACTCCGGCACCTGCTCGGGGTGTTGCGCCCGGCGGCCGACCGCGACAGGCTCGGCCCCCAGCCCGGGCTCACCGACCTGCCCCGGCTCGTGGAGCAGGTCCGCGAGGCCGGTCTGGACGTCTCGGTCACCGACAGCATCCGGGCTCCCCTTCCGGCGCGCGTGGAGCTGTCGGCGTACCGCATCGTCCAGGAGGCGCTGACCAACGTGCTCAAGCACAGCGGGCCTCGGACCCGCGCCGAGGTGCGTCTGCGCGGCGACAAGGAAGGCATCACCGTGGAGGTCCTCGACGACGGCCGCGGCGTCGCCCCGTCCGTGCCGGGCGCCGCCCGCGAGGGTACGGGCGGCCACGGGATCGTCGGTATGCGGGAGCGCGCCCTCCTGCTCGGCGGCACTCTCGACGCGGGGCCGTGCCCGGGTGGCGGATTCCGGCTCACCGCTCGCCTGCCCGTCGCCGAGGAGTCCGCGTGAGTATCCGCGTCGTCGTCGCCGACGACCAGGCACTGGTCCGCCGGGGTTTCACCATGATCCTCCGGGTCGACCCGGACATCGAGGTCGTGGCCGAGGCCGGAACCGGCCTCGAAGCGGTCCAGGCCGCACGTCGGCTCCGTCCCGACGTGATCCTCATGGACATCCGCATGCCCGAAATGGACGGCCTCGAAGCGACCTCCCGCATCCTCGGCGAAGCCGACTGGACCGTACGCGTCCTGATCCTGACCACGTTCGAGCCCGACGAATACGTCTACGAGGCACTGCGCGCCGGTGCCAGCGCCTTCGTTCTCAAGGACATCCCGCCCGAACAGCTCGCCACCGCCGTGCACACGGTCGCGGAGGGCGGAGCGCTGCTCGCCCCGTCGGTCACACGACGGCTCATCGGCCAGTTCACCGAACACCGCACCGTCAACACCGCCGTCGCCGGCCGCGTGGAGCGGCTCACCGAACGCGAACGCGAGATCGTGATCGCCGCCGCCCGGGGCGCGAGCAACGCGGAGATCGCCGAGCAGCTCTTCATCGGTCCCGCGACCGTCAAGTCACATGTGTCGAGCATCCTCACCAAACTCGGCCTGCGGGACCGCATTCAGATCGTGATCTTCGCCTACGAGAGCGGACTCGTCGAAACCGGGCACCACGACATCGGCCACTGAACACACTGGGGCGCGCGGTCGGTTCGATTCCAGAGCGCGCCGCGCCCGGGGCGGAAGGGCCTGGATCCAGCCTTGTTGCCAGGCGTGGTGGGCAGCGGCGTGGCGGGTGGGCGTGCCCAGTTCGGACATGGCGGGGCGGAGAGGTGGTTGCGGGCCGTGCCGGGGGGGCAGATGGACCGCGGCGGCGATCTCGGCGAGCGGACCGGACCGTTCGCACACACCACCGCATCGGCCAGCTTGATCAAGTACGAGACGCCGGGACGGACCACGGCGCGGCGACCACGGAACTCGCTCCCATGGCGAGCAGCGCCGCGGGAAAGCCCAGCTGCTCACCGGGCAGCCGGGTGCCGATGCCGGCCAAGTGGCAGGAGGAGAGGACGACCGTCGTCCCGCGTCGCAGGTCGTGTCCGAGGAGTGCGGACAGGGGCAGGGGTCGGCCCAGCGGTACGACGGAGTCCAGCGGATTCTGCGGGTCGAGGCAGCCATGGCCGGCGAGGTGGATGAGATTGGCGGACGCCATCAGGTCCGACAGTTCCTGCGGTGCGGCTTCCGAAAGGGCAGCGGAACCGGGAACCGGGGGACCTGGTGAGGCCGCGCAAGCGGTCCCCGTCGTCCTCGGTGGCGGTGGCTTCGCCTCCTCCCGGAGAATCATGGGCTTCACCCCGTGCACGGCTGCCACCTCCCGGGCCTCCGGAACGGTGAAGGGGATCGGCCCGGCGCCCGCACCGTCGTCGTACCAGGGATCGGCCACGACCAAGGGATCGACGCGGGACGGCCGGGGCCAGGCACCCGCGAACATCAGGGCGTTGCCCGAAGGCGCCACGGTGAGATCCATGAGGCCGCAGACCGGGGTGCCGGTGTCGTCCACCGGCGCCGTGTAGAGGGGGAGCCGTGCACTCCCTCCCAAGGGGACCAAGGCGACGCGCGCACCCACTGCGTCCAACAGGGCAGAGTCGACAACGAACGGCCGTCAGGTCGCCGCCGCGGCAGGAGCGGATCAGGACGTGGCCGCCGGTCCATCGTCCCAGCAGTGTCCGGTAGCCGTCCCACTTCGGTTCGGCGGGCGTGCCCCGGGGCGAGTGCGGGGTCCGACGTGGGGGTAGTGAGCATCAGCTCCGGCAGTGACCAGGACGAGGACATCGTCGATGTCTTCCGCCGTCGGGTGCCAGAGGTCGTCGGTGTCGCCCGGTCAGCGAATCCGGGGGCAGCGCGTTGTCCGGATGCGCTGTGCACGTACGTGACGGCGACGTTGGGATGGATGCCGAAGAGCCGGACCCGGTGGACGGGATCGGCGGTTTGCTGGGCCTCGCAAAGGATGCGGTCGGCCCGTACCTGGCGGGGCAGCAGTCCGATCTGATCGAAGGCGGTCCGAAGGGCGCACGCAATAACTGAGCTGAGCAGATGCCGGGTGCCGGGTGCCGGTAGGAGTTGGGGGGTGATGAGCAGGTGCGGATTGGTGGCCTGGGCCAGCGGCACCGACGCTCACGCTCGACGAGATCGACGCGGTCGGCCGCCACCGCGGCGGCGGCCTCGGCGGCGGTCGACGAGCGCGGCCACGAGGTGGGCGCTCAGGCCGTCGAGATACGTGGTGTGTGCGTGTGCTCGCCTCGGTGGACCGCCGGCATTCGCCGGACCATGTCGGAGTCGGCCAAGCCGAGGGGGCGACCTCCACGGCACGGCGTAGATGGCTACCAGGCCGACAATGAGCCGCGCGGCGGGTCCGTCGAGCCGGTCCAGGGCGCCGGCCAGGCGGTCGCTGGACAGCGGCAGCGGCAGGTGGACCACCGCACTCGACGGGAAGCCTGCCTTCGTGCAACTCCTGGTGTCCCGGGAGATGTGGGAGTCGGACGACGACGGCTCCGTGACGCCCTGCGTCCCAGGGCGCGCGCCGAGTTGCCGCGCACCGTCATCCAGTGGACCGGCAAGCCGCTGTCAGACGGCTACGTCGACGAGCTGCCGGTGTGGGCGGAGTACGCGGCGGCGGTGGTCAGGCGGCGCTCTTCTTGCGGCGGCGCCCAACCCGGGCGAGCGCGTCGACCAGCTCCTCCCGGCTCATCCTGGACCGGCCCTCGATGCCGTGCTCGGTGGCCTGCTGGTACAGCTCCGTCTTGCTCGACTGCCGCAGCTCGCTCTTCCCCCCACCCCGTCGACGTCCGGTCGCCGAGGCGCGGGCCGCCTTCGACGGGGCCTTCTTGCCGGCGGTCTTCTTCCGCCGCGTCGCGGACGGTTTCTGCTCTCCGGCGCCCTGAGCCTTGTCGAGGCTGCCCTGCAGGGCCTCGGCGGGCACTTCCTTGCCGGTGCGTTCGTTGACCCGTCGGTTTCGGATCCGGTCGGCGGTGTTGCGCTGCAGCTGGTGGAAGTGGACCGTGTGGTCCTCCATCGCGGTGAAAAGCCCAACCGGGGCGCTGACCATCCCGAACGTGATCACACCGGTCCAGATCGCGCGTGCCATGGCCGCACACTCCGTTCCTGTCTGCCCGTCGCGTTGTGGGATGGCGCCGTGTCCCCATCTCACGGCCGATGTTCTGCTGGCGCCCTTCATGAGACACCGCAGGTCAGCGGCCTGCACCTCGGTGACAGCTTCGACGACCGGACAGGACGGCGAGGCTGACGAGCCGGACAGGGCGTGAGACACCGCAAGGAGCCACAGCTCACCGCCACGCCGTCGGACACGAGCCGCGAGACCTTATACGCATCCGCCACGGATGCTCCTGCCGACCACGCTGGCACTCCTGCAGCGAGAACGCGCGCCGGGCACAGGCGACAGGAGCGGACGACGGGGCGTGCACCACGACGGGCGCCGGGACACTTCGGTAGCCGGGTTGCCGCCTACCTGCTGCGTGCGCTCAGGCGTTTCACCTCCTGCGCAGCCTCGCGCGCTTCCCGCTCGGCCCGGGCGCGTGCGTCGGCGGTCGCGCGGCTTTGTTCCTCGGCCTCCTGCTGTTCGTGGTCGGCTCGCTGGAGTTCTTCCCGCGCCTGTTGCAGTTGCTGCTCGGCAGCGGACACCTGCTGCTGGGCCTGGTCGTGCCGGTCACGGGCCCGCTGCAGTACGACGTCGGCGTCGGCTTGTTCGGCGCGCTTGTCGCGCAGCCGCTGCGCGGCCGCTTCGGCTGCTCTTTGGGCCCGATCGAGCTGCTCCTGCCTCTGGCGGCGCCGTTCGGCGAGTTCGTCCTTCGTCCGTGTGCGCGCCGACGGCGGTGCCGTGGGTGGGGTCGGCTTGTGCGGGGCGCCGGCCGCCGGGGCAGTGCCGGAGGGAAAGTCCGACGGCGGGGTGAGGGCGCCCTCCAGGCGGCCGCCGGCCCACCGGTCGGCGGCATCCGGATCAGCGAGCACGGCGCGCAGAGTGGATTCGACGTCCTGCTGCACGCTGGCCGACAGCCGGTGCCCGGCTTCCCGGGCAAGCTGTGCAGCCTGCCGGGACAAGTCGGAAACGATGCGCCGCCGCTGCTCGGACAGCTCCTTGATCCCGGTGGCGTCCAGGGTGCGGTACACCTCGCGCAAAGCCCGCCCCAGTTCCAGGAACCGCCGGCTCTCCTCTGGCCGAGAGCGCCGCAGCAGGTTCGCGGCCCAGGCCGCCCTGGTGGGGCGGCGGGCGCCACGGATGCGGCGGGCGTCGTCGGCCCGTCCGGCCGCCTTGGCCGCGGCCGCCAGTTCCTCACGACGGGCGACGAAGTCAGAAGGCGGCGTGGTGTAGAGCTCGTCGAGCACTGCTTCCGCATCGTGCCCTGCGCCACCCCGCACGCCCTTGTGCTTGTTCAGCGTTCCCACACCTCTGGCCCGCCCTTGTCCCACTCGATCCACTCCGACTCGGCGACATCCAGTTCGTCCCAGCCGGTCAGGCCGACGTTCTGCAGGAACACGGTGTCGATGCACACTTTGCGGCCACCCGTCTCAGACGGCGGGTAGACGATCACGCGGCGCTCGGACATGGCACCAGCCTCACCCGCGGCCGGTGGCCCCGCATCCCGGCCGCCCCCATTCTTGAATCTTGCTGCCCGGGCCTGGGACATGAGAGCGAACCCGGTGCTGCACACCGGTCGGCAACTGCGTGGGCGTCTCGGAGAGGTCCTCCAGAAGGAGCTCACAACGGCAGGTGGTCACCGCTCCGGTCCAGTTGGCCGCTTTGAGCACCACAGTCGGCCACCCTGAGCATGGGATACGTGGCCATCCGTGGTCATATACGGCTGCTGGCCGTCCTCGGTCAGTCCCAAGTGAGTTCTTTGAGGCCGAGGTGGACGGCGCCGGTGTCCTCCAGGTAGTCCGTGAGCCCCAGGCCCCAGCGCGCGTGCCTGGCTGCTGATCGAGTGGCCCGTCAGCGCCGAGGCTCCGACCGATTACTGGCTGTCCAACCTGCCGGCCGACACCCCGATCGCCCACCTGGTCCGTCTGGCCAAGGTCCCCTGGCACATCGAGCACGACGCATCGAGCACGACGACCACGAACTCAAACAAGGCCTGGGCCTGGACCACTTCGAGAGGCGTTCCTGGCCGGGCTGGCACCACCACGTCACCCTCGTGACCGCCGCCCACGCCTTCCTCACCGAACAGCGCTGGCCCCACAAGTCCCCGGACCGGTCTCACCCTCTACCAGGTCCTCGACACCTTCCAGGGCGTCCGGAGGTACTGGACCGACGTCTGCACCACCCGCCACCAAGCCCTGCCCGGCGGGTCACACTCAAGACCAAGAACGAGATGGACCTTACGGATCCTACTAGGCTCCCATGCCCATGGAGACGGGGGAGCCGGACCGCGGTCGCAGGCCGTGGCGCGACCGGCTGGTCAGGAATCGTGCGATCGCGGCCCTGCTCGCCGGGACAGCGGGGCCGGCCGTTCTGGGCGCGGTGCTCGTGGTCCTGCCGGGTGTGGTGGTCGACCACGATCTCGCCGGGGCGAGCGTCGCTGCGCAGGACCGGCTGAAGGCGGTGAACGACGTCCGTACGACACTACTGCAGGCCGTGGGCGGCATGGTCGTACTGTTCGGCGCGTACGCCACCTGGCGGCAACTGCGCGTCAGCCAGGACAGCTTGCGTGCCACCCAGGAGGGCTATGTCACCGACCGGTTCAGCCGGGCCGTCGATCAGCTCGGCAGTGACAAGCTGGAAACACGCATCGGTGGGCTCCACGCGCTGTGGCGGATCGCGGAGCACTCCGCCCGCGACCGCGAGGCCGTCATCTCCATCCAGGCCGCTAACCTGCGTACACACCTGCCCTGGCCGTCCGCCGGACCGGAAGCTCCAGCGGCGGACGTGCCCATCAACGACGTCGTGCCGCTGGAGGTCCGTGCCGCCGACGCCCAGGTGGCGCTGACCGGGCTCGGCGTGTTGATGCTGCAACCCCGGGAGCAGTCCTGGGTCAACCTCAGCGTCACGGACCTGCGCCGGGCCGACTGCGACGGGCTGTGGCTGCACGAGGTCAACCTCGACCGGTCCTGTATGGAGGCGGCTGGCCTGTACCACGCCAACCTGACGCAGGCGTCTCTCGTCTCGGTCAACCTGCGGCACGCCGACCTCAAGACGGCGATCCTGCGCCGGGCCCGCTGCGTTCTGGCTGACCTGCGCGGCGCACGGCTGGTCGAAACGGACTTGCGTGACGCGGACTTCACCGAGGCCGACCTGCGCGAGGCGAACCTGCGGAAGGCGGACGCAAGCGGCGCTCTCTTCCGCCGCGCCGACCTGCGCCTGGCCGACTTGCGTGGCTCCGACTTGAGCACGGCCGACCTTCTCCAGGCACGTCTGACCGGCGCGGTGGCCAGCGAGCATACTCGCTGGCCGGCCGGTTTCGACCACACGACCGCCGGCGTCGTTGTTACCGAGGACCCCGGCCCCGAACCTCCGCCACTGCTCCAGCCCTCAGGGATAACGACGCAGCACCCGCCCCTGCGGTCCATGCCGTGACCGGCCCGGGTGAAGACCGTTGCGCACGGGAGGGCCTGGCCGACGTAACTCCTTCTCTCTGGCGTCCGTGGTCAGCTTGTGGCGGCGTTCTGCCCGGCGGCACGGGCCCCGGTCCTGGTACTGGCGAGCCGGTAGGACTCAGTGCCGGCCTCGATGATGTTGCCGCCGAACGTGAGCCGGTCCACGATGGCCGCGCCACCCCGCGGGTCAGTAGAGGTCTTCCCCCCCCGGCGTGCTCATCGACCAGCCGGTCGAAGATCCGCTTGACGGTGTGCCGCTGCTTGCGCGGAGCGTCCAGGTCGATCCGCAGGATCTGGTCGATCAACGGCTTGGACGCACCCAGCCGTGTCCCACGAGGCCGTGTTCTCTTCCGGGTTCCGGCCGGACCGACTCCAATGCCGCTTTGACCGTGCGGAATCCGACACCGCGCTCGCGCATCAAGGCCCAGTAGGACATACCTGACCGGGCATCACGGCGGATCGCCGCGTACAGATCGACCTTTGACGTCGGTGACGCCATCGCAGCCTCATCCCGCAGAGCACCTCGATGCTCCCACCGTCGAGAACGGCCGGTGGAGGTTGCCGCCGACCTTGCCCGAATCGCGAGGCGCGGGTGTGACGCCGGCGAAGGCCGCCAGGGCGTCCGGGGCGGGCTTCGACCCGCCTGCCGCCCGGTCGAGTTCGTCGGTGAGCGCCGGCTCCCAGTCCTTCAGCAGCGTGTTGCTGCCAAGCCGCTGCTTGCCCACCCCGTGCACACCGACGATTCGCGCCATTGCCTTGTTCCCCCGAGCCTTGCGAGTCTCTTCACTCTGGATGAGTGAATCCGATGTCCTCTTCCAGCCTCCGGTGGTGCCGAGTCCGGGAATGATGTGGAAACCTCCCACCCAGGTTCAGGGCTTGCCGACGAAGTCCAGGAGCATGCTGTTGAGTGCGGCGGCCCGGGCGAACGGGAGGCTGTGGTGCGCCAGGCCGGGGAGTACTGCGGTCTCGACGTGTGGCAGGTGCAGCCGCGCCGCCGCTCGACGCGCCGATCGGACAGCCTCGTCTAGGGGCGGTCGTGCACAGGGATGTCGGGCGCGAAGTGGGCGACGGCGGCAACCAGTCGGTCCTTGTCGAAGCGCCACCCGGTCACCGCCCGGGAGGTCATTGCGACATCGGCTGACACCGGAACGACGTGCTTCAGGGCGGCACGGGCCTCCGGGCCGTCCCCGGGCAGGGCCGGAGCCCCCTCTCTCCGGATGACTCCGACATAGGGCAGGGAAGCACTGCCCGCGGCTTGGTGCCAGAGCACGAAACCTGTGATGTCGTCCCAGGGCACATGGGTCGTGGTGGCCCTGTACCGGGCGGGGCTCCCGCCAAGGAGCACACCTGTCTCGTCCACCCGGAACGCGACCTTGCGGCTCAGTGCCACGTACGCCATGAACAGCCCGCCCGCGCCGAACAGTGGCAGGCCCAGTATTTGCGCGAACAGCGGCACGTCCGGGAGCAGCAGGACCGCGGTGAAGACTGCGGAGAGTGCTACGACTCCAGTGGTTCTGAGGTCCCAGCCGTAGCGCGCCTGGTACACGGGGGAGAGGTTTTCGGCCATAGCCGGATCATGCAACGGTCGACCCCTCAAGGGAAGCCCGGGTGAGCCGGGACACGGTGGCTGGAACCAGATGCTCACAGTTCAATCCAGTGGTGCGCGGGATTCCAAGACCCTGGCGGTGAAGGCCGTCAGGTGAGCCCGCATCTGCTCACGAGTCATCCGCTGCTGGCCGACGAGGTGTTCGACGAGGTCGGCGCGGGTAGCGGCAAGCAAAGCATGCGCAGTGAAATCGCTGGGTTCAGATCAGGTGCGTACGAGGGCAGTTGGAACACGGTCAGCCAGTCGGTGGCGTCGATGAACTACGGCGATGAACTACCCCGGGAAGGTGATGCCGCACAGTCTGCGGATCTCGTCCATGGCCCGGAGCGTGGTGACGGAGTCGTCCAGTGGCCGCAGTGGGGTCTCGCGTCGGCCGGCGGTGATGCACCGGGCGGCTTCGGCTGCTTCGAAGTGCAGGCCGTCATGGGCCGTGCGGGGCTCGTTGAAGGTCAGTGGTGTGCTGCTGCCGGACGGGGTGAGGAGGAGGTCACCGGGTTGGTAAAAGGGGCCGGGCAGGCTCAGCGTGGCGCGGGTGCCGGCGATGGTCGCGATCATGGGTGTGTCGCTGAGGAGCGTGGTGTGGACGACGGCCTGGTTGCCGTCGGCGTCGCGGAGGATCGCGGACGTCTGGCCGTTGACCCCGGCGGGGTGTGGCTGCCCCTGGGCCAGGACCTCGGTGGGGGCGCCCAGAACCCACGTGGCGAGGGAGAGCGGGTAGGTGCCGAGGTCGAGGAGAGGGCCGCCGGCGAGCCCGGGGCGGAGAATGCGGTGGTCCGCGGTGAAGTGCTCGCCGTATTCGGCCAGGACGGTGCGGATGTCGCCGAGTACGCCGGATTCGAGGATCTGGCGTACGACGTCGAACTTGGGCAGGAAGAACGTCCACAGGGCTTCCGCGCAGAACAGCCCACGTGCGGCGGCGAGTTCGGCGATCTCCGCCGCCTGGGCCGCGTTCAGCGCGAGGGGCTTCTCGACCAGTGCGTGCTTGCCGGCTTCCAGGGCGAGGCGGGCCCAGGGGAGATGGGCGGCGTGCTCGGTGGCCACGTACACGACATCCACGTCCGTTGCGGCGGCGAGGTCGTCGTACGAGCCGTAGGAGGCCGGTACGTCGTGGCGGTCCGCGAAATCCTTGGCGCGGGTGGCGTCCCGGGACGCGACGGCCGTGAAGCGCTGGCGGGTGTGGCGCTGGACGGAGCGGACGAAGCGTTCGGCGATCCAGCCGGTGCCGAGCACGCCCCAGCGCAGGGCTGGCGCCTGCATCGGGTCGGGGGTGCGGGCGGCGGGCAGGGCGGTCGGGAAGGCAGGCATCGTCGCTCAGACCTCCGGGACCTGGACGGCGATGGTTCGGCCGCCGTTCTTCATGGACGCGATGACGGCCTCGGCCACAGCGGAGGCCACCAGGCCGTCGTGCGCGGTGGCCAGCGGTGCGGGCTGCTTCCGGGCGACGGCATCGGTCCATGCCTGCAGTTCGAGCCGGTACGCGTCGGCGAAGCGCGGACGCCAGTCGGCGGGGTACGCGGTGGACCGTCTCCGGCCGGAGTCGGCCACGACCCGTGCCGGGTCGGTCAGGGCCAGCGTGCCGTGTTCGCCCACGATCTCGCAGCGGATGTCGTAGCCGTATCCGGCGTTGAGGAACGTCTCCACGGTGGTGAGGGCGCCGTCGGCCGTGCGCAGCAGCACAAGCTGCGGGTCCCGGAGGCCGGCCACCGCCGACGTGGGACGTGCGGCGTGCCAACTCACCTCGGTTACGGGGGAATCGAGCAGCCAGGGGACGGTGTCGAACTCGTGAATGGCCGACCCGGTGACACTGAATTCGTCGGTGCAGCCCGGGGCGGAGGAGACCCCGCGGCTGACACAGCGCAGCATCAGCGGGGCTCCGCAGTTGCCCGCGGCGAGGGCTGCCTTCAGCTCCGCGTACGCGGGATCGAAGCGGCGCATGAAGCCGAGTGAGACGAGTCCGCCGCCTGCCTGCCGTTCCGCGTGGACGACGCGGACGCATTCCCGCGTCGTGGGTGCGAGGGGCTTCTCACACAGCACGGATTTGCCGGCCGCGACGGCGGCGATGGCGAGGTCTGCGTGGGTGGAGTCGTGCGAGGCGATCACCACCGCGTCCACGTCCGGGGCCGTGATCAGCGCGTGGGCGTCGCCGGTCGCCCGTGCGCCGGCCGCGGCGGCGGCCACGTCGGCAGCCCGTGCCCGGTCGACGTCGGCGACCATCGTGACCTCGGCGCCGGAGACGTAGCGGTGCAGGGTGGTCACATGGTCGGCGCCCATGTTGCCCGCGCCGATCACCCCGATGCGTACGGTGCTCATGCCGGGCTCACCCACGCCCGCCGCTCCGCGGAGCGCGCCATGGCGTCCAGCGCCCTCGCACTGGCCACGGCGTCGTCCAGGGTGGCACCGCACGGGGTGCCTTCCGCGACGGAGTGCAGGAAGCGGTGGGCCTCGATGACCTTCAGGTCGTCGTAGCCCATGCTGGTGGCCGATCCGGGCTGGAACGCGCCGTACTCGCCGTGGCCGGGGCCGACGTACACGGTGCTGACGGGCTGGTCCTGGTAGGTCGTGCCGCGGCTGACGCCCAGCTCGCCCATGCGGCGGAAGTCCCAGAGGACGGCGCCCTTGGTGCCGTGCACCTCGAAGCCGTAGTTGTTCTGCTCGCCTACCGAGACCCGGCAGGCCTCCAGGACGCCGCGTGCTCCGGAGGCGAAACGCAGCAGGCAGTTGACGTAGTCCTCGTTCTCGACGGGGCCGAGGTCGCCGCCGGTGGCCAGGGTGTGGCCGGCGGTGGCGCCGGTCGGGCGGGCCCGCTCGGGCACGAAGACCGCGGTGTCGGCCGTGAGCGATTCGATCTCGCCGAGCAGGAAGCGGGCCAGGTCGACGCCGTGCGAGGCGAGGTCGCCCAGGACCCCGCTGCCGCCGCGCTCGCGTTCGTAGCGCCAGGTCAGGGCGGAGTCGGGGTGGGCCGCGTAGTCGCTGAACAGACGGATACGGACGTGGGTGACGGTGCCGATCTCGCCGGAGGCGATCAGGTCGCGGGCCGCTTCCACGGCGGGTACGTTGCGGTAGTTGAAGCCGACCGTGCCCTGCACGCCGGCCTTGGCGGCCGCGTCGGCGACCGCACGGGCGTCCTCGGCGGTCAGGCCGACCGGCTTCTCGATCCAGATGTGCTTGCCGGCCTCGGCCATGGCGACGCCGATCTCGCGGTGCAGGAAGTTCGGCGCGGTGATGCTGACCGCCTGCACGCGCGGGTCTGCGGCCACCTCGCGCCAGTCGCGGACCGCGGACGTGAAGCCGTACTGGCTCACCGCCTCCTCGGCCCTGCCGGGCACCTCGTCGGCGACGGCGACCAGGTCGGGCCGTACGGTCAGCCGCGGGAAATGGTGCGGCAGGCGCGCGTACGCCTGGGTGTGCACCCGGCCCATCCACCCGAATCCGACGACGGCGACGCCGAGCGTATTCACCATGACAGCCCTTCTTTGGACCGATCCAGAACTTGATGGCCACCATGAATCTTCTTTCTTGCAGGTGTCAAGGCTCTTTACAGGAGTGGACAGGGCATGGAACGGTCCATATCCATGAGGGCTCCGACCATCCGTGACGTCGCCGCACGGGCCGGCGTGTCAAAGTCCCTGGTCTCGCTGGTGCTGCGCGGTGCCGATGGCGTACGTCCCGAGAAACGGGCCGCCGTGCTCACCGCGGTCGAGGAACTCGGCTACCGGCCCAACGCCGCCGCGCGGAGTCTCAGCGAGCGGCGTACCCGCACCGTCGGTGTTCTGCTGAACGACATGCGCAACCCGTGGTTCGTGGAACTCCTCGACGGACTGAACTCCCGGCTGAACGACAGCGGTCTGCACATGCTGCTGGCCGACGGCCGGCTGAACCGGCGCCTCGGGGAGGACCTCACCCGCACGTTCACCGAACTGCGTGTGGACGGGCTGATCGCCGTCGGAACCCTGCAGGACCCCGAGGCGCTGCGCACCGCGGCCGGCCGGGTCCCCACGGTCGTCGCCGGTGCCCGCGAACCGGTGCTGCCCGGTGTGGACATCGTCGCCAACGACGACGAGCAGGGGGCTCGCCTGGCCACCGAACACCTCATCGGCCTCGGTCACCGGCACATCGCCCACATCGCGGGGCAGGGCGCGGTCGGCGACCTGCGCCGCCGCAGCTTCGAGGCCACCATGCGCGCGCACGGTCTGGCCGGCACGGCAGTGGTCGAGCAGGGCGACCTCACCGAGGAGGGCGGCTACCGGGCCACCGTCCGGCTGCTGAGCCGCGCGCAGCGGCCCACCGCCGTCTTCGCGGTCAACGACATGACGTGCGTCGGCGCGCTGTCGGCGGCCGAGGAGAGCGGCCTGGAGGTTCCCCGTGACCTGTCCCTCGTCGGTTACGACAACACCTACCTCTCCCGCTTGCGGCATCTCTGGCTGACCACCGTCGACAACGCCAGCCACGACGTGGGCCGACGTGCCGCCCAGCGGCTCCTGGACCGCTTCGACGACCCGGACCGCCCCCGCGAAGTCGACCTCACCGTTCCCTTCCTCGAGGTACGCGGCACCACGGCACCGCCCGTGAGCGGCACATGAGCGGTCAGGGGCTGGGGGTGGCGGGACGCACGGATGACGGCCGGCGCCTGCGGACCGCGCGGACGGCGGCGCCCAGGACGGCGGCGTTCATGAGCGCACCGAACGCGATTCCCAGGTGGAAGGGGGCGTCGGTGGGTGTCCGGCCGAGCGCGACGGTGAACAGCAGGTTCAGCGGTGCGGTCAGCAGCATGGGCGCGACATAAGCCATGGAAGGCCATGGAAGCGTCGGCGTGACTCACGGAAACGTCTTCGTAGAGAGCGAATCCGGCCGTGATCAACTTCCTGTCGACTGTCCTCAACGCCCTTCCCGCCGCACCCCGGACAGCGGTCGGCTACTGCGGGCCCACCGTGCGACGTCCACTGTCGCCGGCCGCGCGCCCCGGGCCGACGCGAACCGTTCCGGCGCCGCACCCGCATCCATCTCCGGCCCGCACGGTCAGCCCGGTCAGCCCGGTCAACTCGCCATTCCGGCAGGCTGATTCCCCGATACGGCGCGACAAGGGCTTCGGCCTGTCCGTCCGGGCTTCGCAGCAGCTCGTGCTCCGGCCAACCGGGCGACGCCTGGGCCGACGCCGAACTGCGCCGACGTCCGCCCCCTAACGCACGGGCACGACAGCGACGGGGCAGTCGGCGTGGTGCAGGACTGCGTGCACGACGGTGCCCAGCCGCAGCCCGAGTCTGCCCTCGACCGGATGGCGCGGCAGTACCATCAGGCCGGCCCGAGCCGATGCCTCCACCAGGGCGGCGGCGGGCGAGTCGACGATCAGCTCGGTGTCCACGTGCACTTTCGGGTACTCCGCGACGGGACGGGCGGCATGGTTCAGGAGCTGTGCGTGAGCATCCCGCTTCTCCTCGAGGATGCTGGCCTGGGGCAGCGCGAGTCGGGTCTGCGCGAGCGGCCTCCAGGCATGGATCAGACGCACGCCGGTCTGCCGTAGCTCGGCCTCGGCGAGGGCGAACCGTACGGCTTCCTCGTCCCGGTCGTCGCGTACGCCGACCACGATGCCGTTGCCCGCCGCCATCCCCGTGTCCCCGCGCACCACGACGACCGGTCGGTCGGCGTGAGCGGCCACCTTCCTGCTCACCGAGCCCAGCAGCAGCCCGGCGAAGCCGCCGCGCCCACGGCTGCCGACCACGATCAGGTCGGCGTCCTCGGCCGCCTTCAGGAGGGCCTCGGCCGGATCGACACGGGCGAGGACGGTCTCGATCAGCAGGCCGGGGTGGGCGACCCCGAGCCGCGCCCGCGCGTCGTCCAGCGCGCCGGTGGCCGCCTTGAGGACCTGGTCCGTGAGGCCCACCCCGGTCTCCCCGTACGCGGAATCCGCGCTACGGCCGACGGAATGGACGACCCTCAACGCACAGCCGCGCAGCTCCGCCTCGATGGCCGCCCAGTCCACAGCGAGCCGGGAGTGCGAGGTGTCGTCGATCCCGACAAGCACGGTGCCGGGCCGACCGCCGCCGGTCACTGTGCCTCCAGAACTCGGTACCGCATGCGTCTTCGCTCCTTCCTGAGCACGCACAGCGTCGCCATCGCTGTCACCACGCACCGCGCCCGGTCGCGGCTTCTCCGTGAGCGACAGCGCGTCCGCCCGAGGAGGCGTCCCTCCGGGGCGGTGACGGGAACAGCCCGCCGTCGGCGCAGTACGCGATCACAGGCCGGCCCGTGTCCAGCCGCTCGGGAGCCGCCGGTCCATCGGCCGCGTCGGCATCGCTCCAACTCCCTCCGGACGTCTTCGCCGTCCCCCGGCGGATGCCACTCGGCAAGGTCCTCGGCCGGGTACCCACGAGCCGGTCCCCCAGACGGCGGGGGTCACGCCCCGCGCCTGGCCCATGTCGCGCCACAGGTTCTCGAACTCGGTGAACGGATTCCAGTCCCACAGTCCCCCGCCCGGACGGCGCCGCTGTTCCAGAGGGCCGCCGGTGTGCTGCACGGGCAGATTCACGACATGCCTCCTTCCTCGTACTGACCTGTGCCGGGTATCCGAAGCACGAGGGACCACACTCTTCCGGCAGTCAGGGGAAGAGCGAGGCTGCCGAATCGTCCACAGCCCGCTGCAGGTGGTCGGTTGAAATCTTGGTGACCGCTCGCACCGCACCCGGCTCCCTCTGGCCCTGGGGTAGAACCACCCACGCTTCGTGGTAACACGGCGCCTTGCGGTGCCACACGGGTCCTGCGTGACGAAGCCGATGTGTCGAGAGGGCTCCTCGCGATCGTGGCTGCGATCCTACATATCCCACACCAGCCACCTCCTCTTCGGAGGAACCCGCGTGGAGACGGGTACGCGGGACCCATCGAGGAACCTTGGGGCGCGGCGAAACGTACAGGTTGCACCACGTCGCGGAGCGGCGGCGGCAGACCCTCTCGCCGACGGCGTCCTCCCATCCTCGCCCCGATCACGGCGTAAGCCCTCTCGCGAGGGGAGCACCGACATGACGGACCGCGCAGACATCGTCACCACACTGACCGAACACCACCGCGAACTGGAGCGGACCCTCACGGAGGTTCTGAGGCTGCCGGCCGACGACCCTCGGCGCAGAAGCCGCCTCAAGCAAGCCGCCCTCACTCTGGCGTGCCATACGGCAGCGGCGGAGCGCCACCTGCACCACGTCGTGCGCCGCTACGTGCCCGACGACGGCGACCGGCTCGTGCAGCAGCAGGTCCAGGATCTGCGCCGCGCCGAAGAGACCATGAAGGACCTGGAGCTCACCGACACCGACAGCGGCGAATTCGACCCTCTGGTCCGGCGGCTGCTCACGAGAGTGCGCCGCCACGGCGAGCACAAGAACACGGCCCTCTTCCCACGGCTGCGTACGGCTGCTCCACCCGAGGTGCTGGCGCTTCTCGGCGACGCGGTCCGCCAGGTCCAGGCCGAGGCCGCCGCCCTGCGGAACGAGGTGGAACGCTCTTCCCGCCCGGACGTGACCGACCGGATGCAGGCCGCGCTCGCCCCGAAGAGAGCCCGGACAACGGCGTACCGACAGGCCGAGCAGCTCGACGAGTTCCTCACCGGAGGAGCGCAGCTGTTGGAAATATGACCACCCGGCAGTACGGCGCAGATGACGCCCCGACACTGAATACGGCAGTGATGCTCACTTCGTGGAGAGGCCACCCCTCGACGCTCAGAGGCACATTGTGGTCACCTCGTGGGTGAGGGGGCAGCTCCGTCCGGGTGCCGTGGCTGTGTCCTGGCCACACGCTGCGGACCTCCGGCGTCACCGCGGGCGCTTCAGAGATGCGGGTGCGCCGGCGTGTGCGTGGTCTCCTCGATCTCGTGCGCGGCCTTGCGCAGCAGCCGACGGGCCAGGTCGTTGAGCGCCCGGGCCGTGGCGAGCTCCTCGCCGACCCGGCTCTGCGCCGGATCATCGGGATTGCGCCGGGACCGCCCGCGGGCCGTGAGCCGCGTCGTATCGGGCAACCGCAACGAGGCGGTCGCCTCGCTCTTGTCGTCGGTCCGCTCGATGTCCAGGTCGATATGCCAGTTGAGGTGTGCCTGCATGGCGGTCACCTTCCCCGTACGCCCATCGCCGTGCCTCGCAACGAGTTCCCCGGCCCCGGGCCCCCATGCGCAACGAATCGGCGCCGTACACAGCGGGGCAGCGCCGTCGTGTGCCCCGCAAGATCCCGGGTAGTCGTACTGCTATACGACTAACTCCTAGAGGAGGTGACTCGGATGCTCATCATCGGACTGCTCCTCCTCGGGGTCACCGGCGCCTTCACCGGCCTGGTGATCGCCGACAACCTGTCCGGCGGCCCCGAGTACACCGTGTCGGTGCTCGATCAGGACATCGCCACCATGAACATGCTCGCCGTCTTCAGCTCCGGCCTCGCCCTGGCACTGATCTTCTGTCTGGGCCTGGCCATGGCGGTGAGGGGGGCGGGGCACCACCGTCGCAGGAGCCTGCGGAGGCACCGGGCGCAGGGCGACTCCACTCGGCTGGACGAGAAGACGGGCCCGGACACCCGGGCCTGAGCGACGAGCGGGGCAGCAGGCGGGGCGCCTCGACGCCGAGCGACAGCACCGCGGCACGTGCTGGACCTACCGGTGCCGGCGGGGGTCAGCCGCCATGCAGGCCGAACAGCAGCCGTACGTCCGCGGCGTCGACGGCGACAGCGTCCGGCGAGCCCGGGTCGACGGTCGGCGACACGTCGTCGCCCGGCCGCACAGCGGCGAGGACGCCCAGTCGTACCCGCCGGCAAGGCTGCACGGACGGCAGCGCGGCCGCCATCGTCGCCTCGGAGGTGAACACCGGGACGAACGGGCCCTCCTCCCGGTGCCGGACAACGGCCACGGGAACCGCGGCACCGGGCTGCCCCGGGTCGGCCTCTTCCGTCTGCGGCACCAGCACCTCGCTCTCGGCGAGGGCATGCACCCAGGCCGGTATCGGGGCGTGGTGGTCATCGGCCAGGGCGTCGAGTGCCTTGCGGATGCGTGCGGCGATCGACTCGGCCGACGAGTCGGTCATACGGCACTCCCCCACTTCCGCTTCGCCGGTTCAGGGACGGGACACCAGGTGGCGCACCCGTTCCGCGGTCAAGGTCAGGGCGTCGGGGTCGCCCACGTCGATGACCATGCCGAGATCGTCCGCCGGCCAGTAGGCCGCGAGCAGCGCCATCGGCACCTGCCGGTAGCCGGTGGTGCCAGGCAGGGTGCGCGCCATCCTCAGTTCCGACGTGAACACGGGCACCCGCGGCTCATGAGCAGGGTCCTCGATCACCGGCAGAGTCAGCGTCTCCGGCCTGTCCTCCGGTACGTCGTCCATGTCGGGCGGCACCGGCACCAGGACGTTGCTGACGGCCAGGGTCTCTAGAGCGGCTGCGTCCTCCGGATGGTCGGCCAGGGTCCTCAGCGCCCGCTGGGCCGCGGGGATGGTGTTGTCCGACGGGTAGGTGTTGTTCACGGGAGTGTCCATGATCAATCCCATTGCTCAGAACGGCCTCCGGGGCGAGGCTGCATCCGGGTTACCCGGCGTCCCACGGCCCATGCGGCCGCGGATGGTCGGTGGTCGATGTCAGCCGCTCGTACAGGCCCACCAACGTCGCTTCGGCCAGTTCCCGCCCCATAACGGCCTCATGGACCTGCTCCGTGCTGGGGGCATCGGGCAGGACGCACGGCTCCGCCAGGGCGTAGAGATGGAGGACGTAGCGGTGCGGCTGCTCCCCGGGCGGCGGCTGCGGCCCGCTCCAGCCCCGTCGGCCGAAGCCGTTGACCAGTTCCGTGCCGCCCGGCGGGAGCCGGCCCGTCGCCACGCCCTCGCTGCGCGGATCGATGCCGACCACCACCCAGTGGACAACGCTGCCCGACGGCGCGTCGACGTCCTCGCACAACAGCACCAGCTCCGTCGCCCCGTCCGGCACACCGGACCAGGTCAGCGGCGGCGAGACATCCCCCGCGTCCTCGGTGTACCGGGGCGGAACACGGTGATGATCCTCGAAGACGGGGCTTGCGAGTTCGAGTGCGGTCGAGCGGCCCTGGTCCGCCCGTTGCGGCAGGACACGGCTCTCGGCCGACGGACCGACCAGGTCGGCGGGCGCAGTCTGCGGCGGCTGGTGGCCGCCGACAGGCGTACGCCGGTGGCCGCCGACGGGCCCGCCCTGTGCCACGGTGTCGGTACTGTCGGCGAAGAGCCTCGTGGCCAGCTCGTCGTCCAGGGACGCACGCACCTTCTCGGCCACGCTCCCCTGCACGGCCTCCCCCACCACCTCGATCACCGAGCGGGCGTCGTGGACCGCCTTCGGGAACTTCTTCCCTTCACGCCGGGCCACCCGCTCGAAGAACTCGTGTCCGCTCATGTGCACCCCGGTGCCGGGAACATCCGGTGCCTTCTCGATGCGCCGCAGGTGCTCCGCGATCTCCTGCGGCAACTGCGCGGCCAGTTTCTCGGCCAGCCCGGCGGGGATACGTTCGCCGAGGGTTTCCAGCGTCGCCCGGGTCGCCCTTTCCGCGGCGCCACGACTGTCCAGCCGCGCCCGCGACTGCACCTGACCGATGAACTCCTCGTGACGCATGGGACCTCACCTCCGGCCGGCCTCCTCGAACGTCCCGCCGATCGGGTAGCCAGGGCAGCACGCGGCAATCACCATGACGGGCAGAATCAGCCCTTGGGACTCGACGGGGCACCGCACCGGCTGGAAGGCGTGCCCAGCCGAAGCGCCGCTGGTCCGCGCTCGCACCGGCACGCCTCACGGGCTCGGGAGTGCCAAGCCCGTCCGAAGGGGGAATCGGTGGTCGAGAAGTTGGTCAGGGGAGCACCGGGTGACCCGTATCGACACGGGGCCGCCGCCGAGCCAGGCACCTGCGCAGGCGCTGCTGCCGGGCAGCGGCTGCTCGTACGAGCAGCACAGGGTGGGAGGCAGCGTGTGGCGGCCCTGCCTGCCCCTCGGGACTGGTGTGTGTGAGGTGTATGCGATGACCTTCCGTGAATTCCTGGCCGCCGTGCGGGAGCAGGGCGAATACGGCGACACCCCAGAGGTGCTGAGTGTCACCGAGGCGGTGCTTTCCACCCTCGGTGAGCGCCTGCAGCCCTCGGCAGCGAATCACCTGGCCGATCAGCTCCCGATCGAGCTGGCCGAGGTTCTCATGGACGCGGCCAACGACTACCCCGGCGGAAACTGGGGTGTGCAGGAGTTCGTCCGACGGGTGGCTCAGGCCACCGGGGACGACGAGGAGACCTCCCACGCACACGCCGAAGCGGTGCTCACCGTCCTCGCGCAGACGGTCTCCGGCGGGGAGTTGAACAAGCTCATCAGCCAACTCCCCGCGGGGTACGCCGAACTCTTCGGCCACACCGAATTGACCTGACACGGCGTCCCGGCCGGGCGCCCTCCCTCAGGTCGCCACAGCGTGGCGCTCTTGGAGTGCCTGCTCGCCGGAGGTGCGGTCCATCAGCCCCAGCAGTCGCCCTTCCGGATCCGTGACGACGATGGTGCGTACCCCTGCCTTGGCCATGCGCTCCAGGAGCGGGCCGAGCGGCTCGTCGGCCCGTACGGTCGCCGGTCCCGGGCGCATCACGTGCGCCACGCTGCCATCTGGGTGAGCCTCGGCCTCGCGGCGTCGCAGCAGACCGGTGACCACCTGCTCGTCGTCCACGACGACGCAGACCGCCTGCCCCGCTTCACGCAACTGTTCCAGCACCGGGCCCATCGGCGCGTCGGCCCGGCAGGTGACCACCTCGCGCTGCGCCACGTCCCCCGCCGACGGCATCTGCGCCGCCGGGCCCTCGGCGGGCATTCCGGCCGCGAGCCAGTCCGCCTTGCCGGGCACGTAGTCGTACACCTCGCGGAAGCCGAGCTGCTCCAGGCGGGCCGCGGCCCGGGGGCTCATGTCGCACAGCCAGTCCCAGCAGTACGCGATCACCGGCCTGTCCGGATCCAGCCGGGTCCGCGCCTCCCGGTCCAGATCCCTCAGCCACAGGTGCACCGCCCCCGGCAGATGTGCCTGTTCGTACTCCTCCCGGGGCAGCACCTCCACCAGCTGCGCCCGCTCCTCCTCGACGAGCCGGCGTACCTCCCGTCGGTCCATCACGCGTGTCGGCATCGCTCCCACCTCCTCGGCCCAGGGAACTCGGCAAGCAGTCCGGGCTGCCATACCTTGTCTCCGGGTTCCACCACAGCCGCCCGCCATGCCTGCACACCTCAGGACACGCGCCGGCAGCAGGATCCGGACCCGTCAGGTGACCGGGCTCGAACCGCTGCCCGGTCCGGGGCAGCAGCCGCGCCGGATGCGGACGGGTGCGCGTGCCGAACCCGTACACGCGGCCTGTTGTCTGGCATCTCCTACCGGCGCGGGTTCACGGGGGTTTCGGGAGCGGTGTTCTCCAGTGGCACGCGCTGGCCGCGGACGAGGCCGAACTGGACGGCCGGAGGCGGGCAGCAGCACGTCCAGGCGGCCTTGGAAGTGAGCTCGCCGGGCAGGAAGCTCCACGCCCACCGACCTACCCGATACACCCGGTTTTGTTCAGAAACGCGCGGGAACCTCGGTCACTGGTGTGTCGTCACCGGATGCAACGCCTCCATCAGCAGTGAGGAGAGCCGTCATGCAGCATGATCAGTTCATTGGTCAGGTGCAGGCTCGGGCCCGGCTGGACAGCCGCGGCGCCGCCGAGGCCGCCACTCGCGCCAGCCTCGAGACTCTCGCCGAACGCGTACCGTCGTCTCTGGCGGAGAACCTGGCTGCTCAGCTGCCAACAGAGGTGGGGGAACACCTGCGCCGGGTGGCGTCCGCGCCGGACGTCCCGGAGACGGGTGTCCGAATGAGCCGCCAGGAGTTCTTCGATCGCGTCGCGCAGCGAGCCGGCGCGGACTACCCCAAGGCCGTGTACGAGGCCCGGTGCGTGATCGAGGTCGTGGAGGACGCCACCCAGGGGTCGCTGACGGACAAGATCCGCCAGTCGCTCGATGAAGAACTCGCCGAGGTCCTCTTCGCCGGCAGTGCGGGCTCGGCCGGCGGCTGACCTCAGCCCGGAGGGAGCGTTTCCGCGCTGGTGGGCCACAGTACTCCAGCAGGACTTCTGTATACCTCCTGTGTATATCTCCTGGTCAACGGCCTGGCGGTGGGGACTGTAGCGGGGGTTTGGCATCGGCGGGTCGGTCTTGGGTCGGCCGTCCCGGGGAAGGCGTGCGCGAGCCTCGCGAGGCTGATGTGCCGTACCAGCCGACGTAGCGGCGGACCTCGTACTGGTCCAGGCCGCACTCGTTCTTCGCCGCCTGGCACTCCTCGATTGCCCGGCGGGTGCCGGCGACACGCACCAGGTCGTCAACGCCGGCGCCTAGGGACGCGTAACCGAGGTAGTAGTAGGCGATCTCCTCCGGCTTGTGCACGCTGCGCCGGGCCGGCGCCCATCGCTGGTGCACCAACTCCTCGCCCTGCTAGTCGAATTCGGCCACCGCGAGCAGCCGCACCGCGGCCCAGTCGTACACCCGCGGTCCCTTGGCGCCCTGTCCGCACGAGCGGCGCTCCCACGCCTCCTCGGGTGCCTGGGCGAAGAGGTGATCGATGCGTGGGCAGCCCACGGTGAACTGGGACTTGGGCACCGCCGGCACACGGCCGACACCGGCGTTCTCCAATACCCTCCGGAACCGGTGGCCTGCGCCGGCTCGCGGCCGCCGAGGCCGATTGTGGCGAACTCGTGCGGCTCGCTGCAGCACGAGGGTTGCACGTCGATGTCGCAACTCCTGTTCCTCAGTGGACAAGTGACTACGCGCAGATCCTGCTGCGAGCTCTGCCTGATATTCAACGCAACATCTTCCAGGTCACTGTGGAAGGTGACGGATGGGGCGACGCAGCCAAGCTCCGGGGCGACAACGGTGCCTCGCTCAAGGGGCGGACCGGCTCGATAACCCGCACCATCAACGCGCTGGTCAAGCGGGAGGAGCTGCCGCCTGGACTTCCCAAAAACCGATCGCGGCCAACAACGACCCGAACAAACGCTCTTACCAGCACACCGGGGGCTTCAGGATGCCCCAGGAGTGCCTGCCGGCATTCGGGGAGGCGTTCAAGAACATCCATCGAGAGCATCAGTGAGCAGGCATTCAGAGAGTGCGCGGGCCGCCCCTGCAGCGCGTGAAGCTGACGGTGTGGCGTTGACCCCTCCGATCGAGTCGATGCTCCCGAAGCCTGGCGGGAGCTGCCCGCGGAAACGGCGCTTCCCGGTCGTCTGGCCGCGGAACCCGGGGCGGACGGGTTCCGCGCCATCGTCTTCGCACGCCCGGGCCACGTGCTGATCGAGTCTCGTCGCGGGGCGGAGACCTGACGCCCGCATTCCCCGACCTCACCACAGCGGCATCGCAGGTGGCCGAAGAACTCGTCCTGGACGCCGAAGTCGTCGTGCCGTCCGAGGGCCGACTCGACTTCGGCGTACTCCAGCGCCGGGCCCGCCGCCGGGGCCGGAGCGCCGTCCAGGGCGCCGAGGACCACACCCCCTACCTGGTAATGGGAGTACGCACGGGGTTCCTACGCGGACACCACGGCTGTGATCGGGCGAAGTCGGCAGGTAGAAGACCCGTGCGGTTCTCACTTATGGGGTGAGCGCTCGTCGCAGTGCCTCGTCGAGGAGGTGTCGCAGCCGGGTGGCGGTGTCGGCCACCGCGGTGGCGAGGAGCGCCGGGCCGGCCAGGGGGACCAGCGCACCGTGGGCCGGGGTGTCGGGGTCGCCGAGGAGGACCGGTGGGCGGGCTGCCGGGGCGAAGGACGGGTCGACGACGAGGAGTTGACCGCAGGCGCGGTGCGAGCCAACTACGACCGGGCCGTCCCAGGCGGGGTGGGGGTCGCCGTAAGAGGTGTGCTGGTCGAGAAGGGGGCGGTCGGCGCGGAGCACGGTGAGGCGGGTAGTCAGGCGGCCGCTGGTCTCACCTGTGCGGCCGAGGATCTGTTCGTCCCTCAGGACGAGGCGGGCGGTGGATGCGAGGTCGACGGTGCAGGTCTGGCGGAGGCTGCTGCCGGCGGTGCTGATCAGGGGCTGCGGCAGCCAGTGCAGGGCGGCGTCGTCGCCGACGGTCAGGCGGATGTCGTAGGTGGCGGTGTCGTCGGTGGGGCCACGCAGCGCGATGGTGGAGGCGGCTCCGGTGATCTGGAGGCGGGCATGCGGGCCGGCGTCGGCATGGAGGGCGAGCCGGTCGCCGCCGAGGGGGCCGCTCATGGCGCCGATGACGTCGACACGGGCCAGGCCGCCACGCGGGCGGAGCCGCTGGAGGTGAAAGGGGCCGTCGCTGCTGAGCAGCGGAAGGGTGGTGGTGCGGCCGTTGTGGCCGGCCCGCACCCGGGCGGTTGCCACGACGGTGGATGCGTCCGGGAGAGCCGCGGGGAGGGACGCGGGGTCTTCGGCGAGCGTGCTCATGTCTTCTGCTCTTCTGCCGGGTCGTGACGGGATCAGTGTGCGGCGACGGCGGGTTCGGGCCGCGCGGTCCCGTGACGCCAGGCGGTGAGGCGTTCCAGCACCCAGTCGGCGACGGGCCGGACGCCGTCGTCGCCGGTGAGGGAGGTGAAGACGACGGGGAGGCCGACGCGCCGCTGGACCGCGTCGGAGGCCATGGTGGCGAGGTCGGCGCCGACGTACGGGGCGAGGTCGGTTTTGTTGACGACCAGGAGGTCGGCGGTGGTGATGCCGGGGCCGCCCTTGCGGGGGATGTCGTCGCCGCTGGAGACGTCGATGACGAAGATCTGCGTGTCGACGAGGCCCTTGGAGAAGGTGGCGGTGAGGTTGTCGCCGCCGGACTCGACGAGGATCAGACCCAGGGGGCCGAGGCGGTCCTCAAGCTCTTCCACGGCCTCCAGGTTGGCGGAGATGTCGTCGCGGATCGCGGTGTGCGGGCAGGCTCCGGTCTCCACGGCGGTGATCCGCTCGGGGGGCAGGACGGCCTCGCGGAGCAGGAACTCGGCGTCCTCACGGGTGTAGATGTCGTTGGTGACGACGGCAAGCGAATACCGGTCGCGCAGGGTGCGGCAGAGGGCGGCGACGGTGGCGGTCTTGCCGGAGCCGACCGGACCACCGAGGCCGACCCTGAGGGCGCGGCGGGTGCCGTCAGGGCGGTGGGCGTCGGCGGATACGCCGCCGGGGCCGTCGTGCGTGTGGTCGAGGTGCATGGGCGTGAGCTCCTTCGGGTGTGCGGGGAGTCCGGGTTCGGCGTCAGGAGGCGAAAAGACGCATCGGCCAGGCGGCGTGCTGTTCGGCGGTGATGTCGAGCAGTGGCGACGACGCGGCCGGCAGGGCGCCGACTCCCTCTTCGGCGACGCGAGCGGCGGCGTCGGCGGCCCGGTGGGCCACGGCGTCGGCGTCGGCGCAGAGACGGGCCAGGACCGCGGTGGCATCGAACGGGTCGAGGCCGAGCAGCCGCACGGCCGCGGTGGCGGGGCCCGCGACGTTGTTGAAGGCCGCGGCATGTGCGGCGTCCAACGCGGTGAGGCCGGCCGCGTGGGCGGCGACGCCGAGCACTACGGGCTGGTGGGCGCCGCCCGGCAGATCGCGTGCCAGCCGCTCCAGCGCCTCGCACGGCCAGGCCGCGCGGGCCGCCCGCAGCATCTGCCGCCCCAGCTTGCGGGCCGTGGCCCGCAGCGCCGGGGCGGGCGTACGGGCGTCGGCGGCCTCGTCCAGGACGAGCGGGTCGTGTCCGGCGGCGGCCGCAGCTGCCAGTGAGGCGGCGGTGAGGCCCGCGGTGTGCAGGCGGCCACGGCAGAACGCGTAGAGGGTGGCGGGATCGTGGACGGCGCGGGCGGCGACGGCGGCCTCGACGCCGCCGGAATGCGCATGGTCTCCTGCCGGGAAACGGCCGTCGGCGAGGACGAGGAGAGCGGTACGGCTCATGGACGGATGGCCATGCCTTTCGAGGGCGCGGCGGGAACAACGGGACGGGCGACGTCCGGCCTGCCGGGCCGCCCGCTCCGTCGTCCACCAGACGGTCAGAAGATGAAGTAGCGCTGGGCCATGGGAAGTTCCGACGCGTAGTGCGTGGGGGCAGGCCGCTGGGGGCAGAGCGCCTCGTCGGCCTGCGCCTGTTCCTCCTTCTGCCGGCGCAGTTCGGTGATGCAGATGTCCTCGATGAACACCTCGTAGGTGGTCGGGTCGACCCGGATGTCCGGGGTGGCATCGTTGAGCACCATGTGCCGTTTGAACACCCGGCGGGTGTCCTTGATCTCGTACAGGGCCTTGCAGATGCCGAGTTCCTGCGCGGTGACCGTGGCCTGCGGGCTTACGAAATTGACCGAGTTGGCGCCTGGAGCGTTTCCTGTGGCGCCCCACATCGGGCGGGGCAGGACGGGCTGCGGCGTCGGGATGGATGCGTTGGCGTCACCGACCTGCGCGTAGGCGATCTGTCCGCCCTTGAGGACGAGGTGCGGCTTCACGCCGAAGAACTTCGGCTCCCACAGCACCAGGTCCGCCAGCTTGCCGGTCTCCACGGAGCCGATCAGGGCGTCCGCGCCGTGGGCGATGGCCGGGTTGATCGTGTACTTGGCGACGTAGCGGCGGGCGCGGAAGTTGTCTGCCTCGTGCCGCTGCTGTTCCTGCTCTGCGGCGGTGCCTTCGCGCAGCTGACCGTAGCGGGTCTTCATCACGTGGGCGGTCTGCCAGGTCCGCATGATCATCTCGCCGATGCGGCCCATGGCCTGCGCGTCGGACGACATGATCGAGATGGCGCCCATGTCGTGCAGCAGATCCTCGGCCGCCATCGTCGAGGGTCGCACCCGGGAGTCGGCGAAGGCCCGGTCGGCGTCCAGCTCAGGGTTCAGGTGGTGGCAGACCATCATCATGTCGATGTGCTCCTTGACGGTGTTGACCGTCAGGGGGCGCGTCGGGTTGGTGGACGCGGGCAGGACGTTCTCCTCCCCGCACAGAGTGATCATGTCGGGGGCGTGGCCGCCGCCGGCGCCCTCGATGTGGAAGATGTGCAGCGGACGGTCCTTGAACGCGGCCTTGGTGCTCTCCACGAAACCCGCCTCGTTCAACGAGTCCGCGTGCAGAGCGAGTTGCACGTTGTTGGTGACGAGGCCGTCCGTCCGGTCGTCGTCCTCCGGGCTGTTTCTGCCCTCGCACACCTTCAGGCAGGTGTCGATGACCGCGGGGGTGGCACCCCAGTCCTCGTGGATCTTGAGGCCGATCACGCCGGCCTTCACCTGGCCGAGCAGCGACTCGCGGGACATGGTGTTGCCCTTGCCCAGCACCCCGACGTTCACCGGGAACTCATCCAGCGCCTTGAAGAGACGCTCGACGTGCCACTTGCCTGGGGTGACCGTGGTCGCGGTGGACCCCTCGGCCGGTCCGGTGCCACCGCCGATCAGGGTCGTCACCCCGGACGCGAGGGCCTCGCCGACCTGCTCCGGGCAGATGAAATGGACATGGGTGTCCACCCCGCCCGTGGTCAGGATGCGGCCCTTCCCCGAGATCACCTCGGTCTCCGGGCCGATCACGAAGTCCGTCGGCCCGTCCGTCCGGCCCTCGTGGATCTTGGCCATGGTCTCCGGGTTGTACGCCTTACCGAGGGCGCTGATCTTCCCGTCCCGGATCGCGACGTCAGCCTTGACCACGCCCCAGTGATCCAGGATCACCACGCCGGTGATCACCGTGTCCGGAGGACCGTCCTCGCCGTCGCCGCGTGGTGTCGCCGACTGGCCCATCGACTCACGGATCACCTTGCCGCCGCCGAAGACCACCTCGTGCCCGCTCCTGCTCGCCAGCAGGCTGACCTTGCTCTTGTCCTTGCCCTGGCAGTTGTCCTCGTCCTCGGGCGCAGGAACGGACGGAGGGGCCGCCAGATCTTTGGTGAGACCGCCTGACCAGTCGTCGGTGACCTTGATACGCAGCGCGGTGTCCGCCAGCCGGATCTCGTCCCCGGTCGTCGGGCCGAACAGGTCTACGTAGACCTCGCGCTCGGTCGTCCTGGTGTTCTTCCGCTCAGCCACGGTCATCAGCTCCCTCACCGTCGGAGTCCTCCGGGGCCTGGTCCTGCAGCAGCCCACCGACCAGCCCGCGCAGCCCCAGCACCTTCCGCTCGCCCTCGACGCGCACCAACTCCACCGTGCGGCGATCACCCGGCTCGAACCGTTCGGACGTGCCGGCCGCGACGTTGAGCCGCTTGCCGTACGCCCGTGCCCGGCAGAACTCAAGCCCTGCGTTGGCCTCGTAGAAGTGGTAGTGCGACCCGACCTGCACCGGCCGGTCGGTCGGGTTGTGCACCTCGATCTCCGTGACGTCCAGCCCCGGGTTCAGAGGCACTGCCTCGTCGACGAAGTCGACTTTGCCGGGGTGGAGTTCGATCTCCTCGCGCGGCGCGTCGAACGGGTCGTGGATCGTCACCAGCTTCGTGCCGTCCGGGAACGTCGTCTCGACCTGGACGTTGTCGATCATCTCCGGGACACCGTCCATGACGTCCTCCCGTGTCAGGATCCCCCGCCCCGAGTCCATGATCTCGCCGACACTCCGACCGATCCGCGCCTGGTCGTAGACGTAGGCGGTGAGCAGCGCCACCGCCTCCGGGTAGTTCAGCCTGATTCCCTGCTCTCTGCGCTGTCGCGCCACGCCGGCCGCCACATGGACCAGCAGGCGCTCCTGCTCATGGGGAGTGAAATGCATGGTGCCCCTCTTGACTCCAGAGACCAACGTCCGTCGACGGCGCGGGCACGCCGGGCCCACCGAAGCCAGAGGTCCGCGCCACGCTGCGCCACGGCCGATCGTCCTGGCTCTGGCCGGCGCGTCGACGCGGAACTTTCGCTTTCCCTCCGGACGGGCGGCGGGGCGAACATTTCGGCGAGAGCGGAAGGAATCAAGCCTTCACATTGCGAACCGGTGATTTCCGGCCTGCGGGGTTCGCGTCCCTCAAGGGGCGTAACACACGAACGTTTCTGCTCCGAGGCAGTGTGCACCTCGGCTTGGAGGCGCACTTGCGGCCGGACAGGAGCCGCCCCCTTCTGTGATCACATACCGCTCCTTCCCTGCCTATGCCCGTTCAGGAACCGGCAAGCCACGCAGACGTCTGGTGTCGGCAGTGGCCGGTTGACGACCGCCGCGTCCGTAGGGGAATCGCACGTAGCGGCGGTGATCATCCGCAGGCCAGGCAAGGTGGCCGCTCGTAGCGCAGCCGAGACTTATGGACACGAGACTTAGGGACAACGGACAGCCTGAAACCCTGTCGATAACTTCGGTTCGTACGCCATTCCGCCGGGCTGCCGCTCGGGGCCGACAACGCGTCCATGGAGCGGGTGGTCCGATCAGTAGCGCAGGAGCACGCCGATTCCGTCTTCCAGGGACGTCTCCTGCCGGGGAACGACGACCAGTTCGGCACCGGTGGTGACGGCAGCCTTCAGCAGGGCGGCGCCCGCGGGCTGCTTCTCGTAGCTGGTGACACCGAAGGTTTCCAGGTCGCTGGCGGACAGCGCGATCTGGTCGGGCGCGGTGCCGATGCACAGCGGGGGCCATCCCTCGGTGGGGTGGTTGACCAGAAGGGCGTCGGCCTGACCGCGTTGCAGGGCTGCGACGGCGGCGGGCAGCCCCTCGCCGGCGGAGTGGCGGGCGCGCTGGGCGGCGAAGCGCTCCAGCCGGTCGCGGTCGTGGGCGGAGAGGCGCCCCCGGAAGAGGTCAGCGAGCTGAGGCTCGAGCAGGGCCCGGCCGGTCTCAACGTCGTCCTGTCCGCTGCGGGGGACGGCGGCCACGCGGTGCCTTACCGGGGCGGGCAGGCGGTTGACCAGGACGCCACGGGCCCAGCTGTCCCCGCAGACCACCAGAGTGTCGGCGTGGCCGAGGTCGATGAGGTGGGTCAGCTCGTCGGCGAGCCGCTCAGCCTCCTGGTGCCACTGGTGGATCGGTATACGCAGGCGGGTGAGGCCGCGGGGGGCGACCGAGCTGCTCGGCCAGCGCCCGGTTTGCAGCTCTACCCGCAGGTCTTCGGGGGTTGTGTCGCTGTCCTTGGGTTCGACGCGGGTGAGGACGACCGCGGCGTAGGGGATGTCAGGAGCATGCTCCAGCGCCAGCGGCATGGCGTCGGGAAGCAGGCCGTAGCTGGTCCTGTCCACGGGAGGAGGCTGGGACAGCTCCTCGGTGAGGACCAGTTCGCCGTGGGTGACGAAGAGTGCCTGGCCATGGCGTCCGGGCACGTCGGCGTCGGTCCCGATGGCATCGGCGGAGGCGTCGGCGGTGACCGGGTCGGCGCCGAGCTCGATGAGGTCCGAGCGGGCGTGGTGTCGCCGCAGCTCGATCGCCTTGTCCGGGTTGCCGATGTCCCGCGAGGTGTCCACATAGACGGACGCGTACGGGCCCGGCCGGGCATACAGGGTGTCGAGGAAATGCAGCCTCATACGCAACTCAGCTCCGTATAGGCATTCGTGTATGGGTATTCGTGTCGTGCACGCTGCTCAGGCCTGCTCGGGCGGGATTGTTCTACTGGGCCCGGTTTCGGGCACCAGCAGTGTTCCGACCCCTCCTCCGGGACAGGCGCAAACCAGGCTCCGGCCGGGTCGGGTCGGCAACAGGGGTTGGGGGGCGGGGCCCGGGCTGGGCACCGGCTCCGGCTCCGGCTCCGGCTCCGAGGGACGCGGCTGGGTCTCGCAGCCTCCCGTGGTCGAGCGGGTTTACGTAGTGCTTCTCCTCCCACCGTACTCACGCCCTGCGGCGAAACGTGTACGCAGACCGGGCTGGAACCGACAGCCCTGCCGTGCACGGGCCGCCGTATGCCGCCGCTGCGCGGAGCCAACAGCGCCGAGCCGGCTGGTGCCCCGATCGCGCATCACCTGCGGCAGGCCTTGCGGGAAGAGTGAGACCCCACAGGTGATCAGCGCGGTGCTACTGCAGCTGCACACCCCTCCCGCCCGGAGGGATCGTTCAACTGATCGCCTGGCCCCAGCGTCCCGCGACGCGCTGCCGTTCGGCGGGCCTGGTCCTGCATGCGCCGGCGGTCCCGTTGTCCGCACACGAGTTGTTCGCCCCCGATCGCAGCGATGCTGGCGCCCAGGGCGGCCAAGCGGCATGCCAC
Organism: Streptomyces sp. NPDC002845; assembly: GCF_053591955.1. Classification (NCBI taxonomy): domain Bacteria; kingdom Bacillati; phylum Actinomycetota; class Actinomycetes; order Kitasatosporales; family Streptomycetaceae; genus Streptomyces; species Streptomyces sp. NPDC002845. The sequence continues at coordinate 34,034 of NZ_JBSFUU010000062.1, forward strand.
ACCGCAGAATCTCCTGATCCGCGTTCGCCAACGCCACCGTCGACTACCTGGCGACGCCACAGCTCGCCTCCCGGAAGTTCAAACATCAGCGCGGCAGGTCAACGGGTGCGGCAGTGACCTGCTGGGCGGCGGAAGTCGGCCAGTGGCAGCCTGAGCGGCCGATGCGCCGCAGTGTCCATGCGCGCCCACCGCCCGTGGCTTGTCGTGCCGGCCCCTCCGCGTGGAGACCACCCGCGACGGCCGCCGGCCAGGCATCTGGGGCAGGCAGGTCACGGGGATGAGGCCGGCCTGCCCCAGGGTGAATGCCTGGAAGAGGCGGGTCAGGCGTCCACCGGTCACCGGCCTTGCGACCGGTTCCACCTCGTACAGCGCAGCAGCCTCCCGCGCTGTCACACATCCGGTGCACGCCATGGCCCGTGGCCTTCCCGGCAGCCGGGCGGGGGTCCTGCCCAGGTGCGTTGTGGCGGCTTACGCCGCGCGCCCGCGCGGCGTAAGCGCTACGGCATTCCTCAAGCCAGGGCACGGTGGGCCGGACCGTCTTGCCCTGCGGATGCGTGTCGACGCCACATACGAGGCGAGCTGACGCGCCAGGCGCCACCCGAATCTACTGAACGGCGACGCCACCGGGGCACGCTCTCGCGGAGGGTGCGGGCTGGGGTCGGGCACCGTCACGATCACGCAGTTGTCACGGTGCTCCAGCCAGCGGTCGCTGCACCATGACCTCCGCTGGGACGCCACCGCGCCGCTCACGCCTGGCAGGACGTCCTCGTGGTCCGGGTCCGGCAGGTCCACGTCCGAGGCCGCAATCGGCGCTACTACGGTCCGCACGTCCGGCTCAGGCCCGGCCCGCCCGAGCCGAAGTGTGTGTTCCGCGGCCGCGACGGCTGGTGCCTGGTGCTGCCGCTGGACGTACGCCCGGCCATGCCCCCGGACGTGGTCGATGCGTTCGTACGCGCTTACCGGGCGGCCGCCGGCAGGGCCGACCCGGACCGGGCTGACCGCGGTATCCGTGAACGTACGGACGTCGGGGTTTTGCCGCGCAGGTCTTGACCCGTTCGCCGTCGACGATTCAATAATGGCTTGTCCACATATCTAAACTCCGTTTCCGCATATGGACATGCGCTGGGATGGCCACGCGTCAGCCGACACAGGACTCGCACCTTGAGCAGCACGGAGGCACAGTGACCGATACCGGTTCAGGCTTAGCGCGCACTCGTTCGATCGCCCGTCGACGCCAGGGAGGCACGGCGGGCGCGTTCACGTCCGTCATCGTTCTGCTCGCCGTCTGCGGATGCTCGGTGGCCGGCGCCGACCCCATGGGTGAAGGCCCGGGCACCTTGCGCATCGTCCTTCCCGAGGAGCCGCCGACCCTTGAGCCCTGTGATGCCTCGCTCACCGCTACGGGCCGGGTGACCCGGGCCAACATCACGGAAGCACTCACCGAACGCGATCCGTCCACCGGCCGCCTGGAACCGGCGCTGGCCGTCAAGTGGACACGCACCTCTGCCACTTCATGGACGTTCACGCTCCGCCAAGGTGTCACTTTTCACGACGGTTCGCCGTTCACGGCCGCCGCGGCCGCGTTCTCGATCAAGCGCGCCACCGATTCGGCCATCGACTGCAATGTCGACGGATACATCTTCAGCGACAGCGAGGTCACCGCCGCCTCCGTGGACGACTCGACGCTTGAGGTCACGACGGCGGCACCGGACCCGATCCTCCCCCTGCGCCTGTCCTTCGTCGAAATAGTGCCGGCGAGTACAGACCCCGACGCCCGGGTGCGCGAGCCGATCGGTACCGGGCCGTACCGGATCGACGAGTGGAGCCAGGGCCGCTTCCTGCGGCTGAAACGCTTCCCCGGGTACTGGGGTGAGACCCCGGAGTTCGCCGCGGCCAAGTACGTGTGGCGGGCGGAGGGCAGCGTGCGCGCGGCCATGGTCACCAACAACGAGGCGGACGTCGCGATCGGGCTCGCCCCCGAGGACGGGGCGGGCGACCGGGCGGTCGAGTTCGTGACCAACGAGATCTCGTACCTCCGGATGGATGCCGCCGAGCCACCCCTCGACGACATCCGGGTCCGCCGGGCCGTCAACTACGCCATCGACAGGGAAGGACTGGTCACCGCGGTCTTCGCGGGCCGGCCGAGCGGGCAGCTCGTGTCGCGGGGCGTCACCGGGTACAACCCGCGTGTCCGGCCATGGCCGTACGACCCCGAACGTGCCAGGAAGCTGGTCGCCGAGGCCCGCGCCGACGGAGTCCCGACCGACACCACCATCACCGTCATCGGCCGCAACGGCATCTACCCGAAAGCCGCCGAAGCGATGGAAGTGGTGCAGGACGGCCTGCTGAAGGCCGGCCTGAACGTCGAGATCAAGATGCTCGACGTCAACGCCTGGCTGGAGTACCTGCTGCGCCCCTTCCCCAAGGACAGCGGTCCCACGCTCCTCCAGGCGCAGCACGGCAACCAGGCGGGGGACGCCGCGTTCACGATGGGACAGATCTACGGCAGCGAGGGCGCGCAGAGCAGCTACGGCACTCCCGAGTTCGACGCGGCGATAGCGAAGGCACAGCTCACCTCGGGCGAGGCACGGCAGGAGGCGTTCGCGGACGCGTTCGCCCTGCAGAACGACGAGGTCGTACGGGATGCGGTGATGGCCAACATGACCGGCATCCTGGCCCTCTCCCCCAACGTCCATTACCGGCCGGACTCGGCGACCAACGACGAGATGCGGCTCGCCGACATGCCCGCGCGGACCGAGGGAGGGGCTGACCGGTGTTCACCATGCTGCGCCGCCGCGCGGTCTCCAGTGTCATCCCCCTGCTCGTCGTGCTCCTCGGGGTGTTCTTCCTGGCCCGCCTCACCGGAGACCCCGCCAATCTGTACCTTCCGCTCAGCGCGACGCCCGAGATGAGGGCCGAATTCGCCAACCGCAACGGCTTCGACCAACCGCTGGTCGCCCAGTTCGGTGACTACCTGGCCCAGGTCGCGCACCTCGACTTCGGCGAATCGCTGCGCACCGCGCAGCCGGCCGGCGAGGCGGTCCTGCGGGCCTTCCCCGCCACCCTCCAGCTGGCCGGGTGGACGATGCTGCTCGCCATCGTGGGTGCCGTGGTGATCGGCAGCCTGGCGGCGTACCGTCCCAACTCGGTGACCGACCGGGTCGCGAGCTTTCTGTCCTCGACGGCCGCCAGCGTCCCCGACTTCTGGTTAGCCATCATGGGCGTGCTGGTCTTCGCGGTGACGCTGGGCTGGTTGCCCACCTCCGGTACGAGTGGCGCGGCGGCCTGGATCCTGCCCGTGGCCACGTTGCTCATCCGTCCGTTCGGAGTGCTGGTCCAAGTGGTGCGCGGCGCCATGGTCTCCGCGCTCTCCGCCCCCTACGTGAAAGTGGCGCGCAGCAAGGGCGCCCGCGAGTCGCGCGTGGTTTTCGGGCACGCCCTGCGCAACGCCGCCGCTCCGGCGCTCACCGTCGCGGGTGACCTCGCCGTGGGACTGGTCAACGGGGCCGTCGTCGTCGAGACCATCTTCGGCTGGCCGGGCATCGGCAAGCTCATGATCGACTCAGTTCTCCAGCGCGACTTCGCGGTTCTGCAGGCCGCCGTACTGCTGACCGCTCTGGTGATCTTCGCGCTCAACATCCTGGTGGACATCTGCCATGCGCTCCTCGACCCGCGTGTGCGGCAGCGGGCGGCGGCATGAGTCAAGGAAGTAACGTGCTCCAGAAGCTCCAGAAATTGCAGAGACTCCAGAGGCTTCAGAGGTTCCAGGAAGAGAAGAACAGCCGTCAGGGCGACGGCACAGCTCCCGGGACCGACCGGTCGACTGCACGGCGCAAGTGGACCGCCCTGCTGCTCCAGGACCGGTTCGCCTTCGCGGCGGCCCTGGTTCTGCTCGCCGCAGCGCTGTGCGCCGTGCTGGGCCCTTTCCTCGTCGGGGACCTGGCCACACGTCAGAACCTGCGTGATCCGGGCCGTCCACCGTTCAGTCTCGACCACGGCTGGGCCTTCATCCTCGGCAGCGATTCCCTGGGCCGCCCCGTCGCCGCCCGGCTCATGGTGGCGGCCGGGACCACGTTGTCCGTGGCCGTGCCCGCCGTGCTGTGCTCACTCACCGTCGGCTCGGTCTGGGGCATGTGGGCGGGCTACCACGGCGGATGGCGTGAGAACGTGTCGCTGCGGATCGCCGATGTGATCCTCAGCTTCCCCTCCCTGCTGCTGGCCGTGGTCGTGCTGTACGTCTTCTCGCCGAGCGCCGCCGCCATCGTCGTGGTCCTCGCCGTCGCCCGGATCCCCGTGTACCTGCGCACCGCGCGGGCCGAGTCCGCCGAACTGCGCAGCCGCCTTTTCCTGGACGCGGCCCGCACCTTCGGCACCGGCAGCTGGGCGGCGATCCGACGCCATGTCGCTCCCACGGTGCTGCCCACCCTGCTCACCGTCGCCGCCCTCGACTTCTGCTTCGTGATGCTCACCGAGTCGTCGCTGAGCTTCCTGGGTATCGGAATCCAGCCGCCGGACGTGAGCTGGGGACTGATGGTGGCTCAGGGACGGCAGGAGTTGCAGAGCGCGTGGTGGATCGCGGTCTTCCCCGGGCTCGCTATCGTCATCACCACCGTGTCGGCGACCGTCCTCGCCGCCTGGGCCCGGCTCTCGACCGACCCGGGGCAGCGATGGAGGCACGGACTGCGGCGCGGCGGACGGCAGCCTCGGCGCCGTCGTCCGGCGACCGCGGACAGCCCCACCCAGGGTGGTCCGGCGGCCGAGTCGGCCCCGACCGCAGAGAGCAAGGGCTCTGAACCGGCCCCGGCTGTCCAGCCCAGCGGCACCGCACCCACCCCAACCATCACACCCACCGAAACCACATCACCTCCGGTCGTCGCGCCGACGCGGCACGACACCCTCGCCGTGGACGGCCTGTCCGTCGACATCCGCACCCCCACCGGCCCCGTCCCCGTCGTACGCGGCGTGAGCTTCGCCGTGCGCTCCGGTGAGACGCTGGCCCTGCTGGGCGAGTCCGGCTGCGGCAAGAGCATGACCGCCCATGCCGTCGCGGGTCTGCTCGATCCGGCCGCACAAGTGGTGGGCGGGCAGGCACGGCTGGACGGCGTGGACGTGCTCCGGCTCGGCGCACAGGCCAGGCGCAGGCTCGCCGGCCCCGGCCTGAGCATCGTCTTCCAGGACGCGCTCAGCGCGCTCAACCCCGTCCTCACGGTCGGGGCGCAGATCGCGGAACCGTTCCGTATCCATGAGGGACTGTCCCGGCGCGCCGCGCGAGCGAGGGCGGTGGAGCTGATGGAGCGTGTCGGCATCCCGGAGGCGCGCTCCCGCGCGGGCGCACACCCGCACCAGTTCTCCGGAGGCATGCGTCAGCGGCTGCTGATCGCGATGGCGGTCGCGCTGCGGCCGAAGGTGCTGCTCGCCGACGAGCCCACCACAGCACTGGATGTCACCGTGCAGGCCCAGATCATGGACCTCCTCGGTGAACTGCGCAGAGAGCAGCGGATGGCTCTGGTCCTCATCACCCACGACCTGGGGCTCGTCGCCGAGCATGCGGACCGGGTCGCCGTGATGTACGCGGGTACGGTCGTGGAGACCGGGCCGGTGGCCGAGGTGTTCGACAAGCCCCACCATCCGTACACCCGGGGACTGCTGGCGTCGGTACCGGCCGAGCAGCACAAGGGGACCCGTCTGAACTCCGTCCCGGGAAGTCCGCCCGACCCCCGCTCCGTACCCACCGGTTGTGCCTTCCGTACACGATGCCCGATGGCCCGCGAGGTGTGCGCCACGCACCGGCCGCCGCCTGCCGGAACCGGGGCCGGCCGCGCCTCCGCCTGCCACTTCGGGAAGGAACTGGCCGATGCCTGAGCCGGGGACGAAGACACTGCTGGAGGCCGCCGGCCTGGTCAAGAGCTTCGCGGTACCGCGCACCGCCAAGGGCAGCACCAGGTTGCGCGCGGTCGACGGGGTGGATCTGTCCCTGGGACGCGGTGAGACCCTCGGGCTGGTCGGTGAGTCCGGCTGCGGCAAGTCCACGCTGGCCAGGATTCTGCTGATGCTGGAACGGCCCGACGAGGGCGCCGTACGGTTCGACGGGACGGACCCGTTCGCGTTGTCGGGTGCGAAGCTGCTCGCCTGGCGCCGCAAGGTGCAGATGGTCTTCCAGGACCCGTTCGGCTCGCTCAACCCCCGGCTGTGTGCGGCGGATCTGATCAGCGAGCCCTGGCTCAGCCACCGCGACCTCGTGCCCGCCCGGAAGCGGGCGGCACGCGTGGGTGAGCTGCTGGAGATGGTCGGGCTGCGCGCGTCCGACGCGCACCGCTATCCGCAGGAGTTCTCCGGAGGGCAGCGGCAGCGGATCGGTATCGCCCGCGCGCTGGCGCTGGAGCCCGAGGTCATCGTCTGCGACGAACCCGTCTCCGCGCTGGATCTGTCGGTGCAGGCGCAGGTCCTCAACCTGTTGTGCGATCTGCGGGACGAGCTGGGCCTGTCGTACGTGTTCATCTCCCACGATCTGTCCGTGGTGCGGCACGTGGCCGATCGAGTGGCCGTGATGTACCTGGGCCGGATCGTCGAGTCGGGGCCGACGGAGGAGGTGTTCGAGCGGCCGAGACACCCGTACACGGCGGCGCTGCTGTCGGCGGCCCCTTCCTTGACGGCCGGAGGCGGGGTGAAGAGGGAGCGCATCGTGCTCAGCGGCGAGATGCCCTCGCCGGCCGATCCACCGTCCGGGTGCCGGTTCAGGACCCGGTGCTGGCGTGCGGAGGACATCTGCGCCACAGCCGTCCCCGCGTCCGGGACGGTATGTCACACGGCGGCATGCCACTTCCCGCTGGAGGAGCCGTCGTCCACGTCAAGCCGGGCAGGGCGGAGTCGTTCTCTGTGACACAGCGGGCGTGCCGATGGACGACAGGGACAGGGCAGGGCGCGGCCCGGAAGGGGGTACTCAGCTCCCCCGCTGTGCCCGCCACGCCTCGTAGTGGTCCAGGACGGTCTGCTCGATCGGGCGGTAGGTCATGCCCAGTTCGTGCACGCTCCTGCTGTTGTCCACCCGGAAGCGGATGCCGAGATGCTTGCGGATGTAGTCCTGTGTCAGCCCGAAGGCCGGGCCCAGGATGCGTACCGGCCAGTGCGGGAGCGGGGTGCGCGGGAGGCGGAGATCGCGGGGATACCGGGTCCGGACGATGCGTGACATCTCGTGGAAGGACGTCATCATCTCCGCCGCGACGATGTAGCGGCCCTTCGCGTCGGGCTGTTCCGCCGCCGCGATGTGCGCCTCGGCCACGTCGCGCACATCCGCCGTCGTGAAGCTGAAGTCCGGTGCCCCGTAGAAGAAGTAGCCCTTGAACAACTCCTCCAGCAGGAACAGGCTGCCGGACTCCGATGCGGGGGTGAGCGAAGGGCCGAGTATCAGGCCGGGGTTGACGGACACCATGCGCCAGCGGTCCTGGGCCGCCTCTGCCTCCCACGCCGTGCGCTCGGCGAGCGTCTTCGCGTAGTGATAGGGGTTGTTCTCCACGGTGCTCGTGGTGTTGACGTACTTCTCCGACAGCACTCGGTCGTCCATGCTCAGGACGTCGCTGTAGTCGCCGAAGATCGCGCCGACGGTGGAGGTGAGGACCAGCTTTTTCACCGTCGGCGTTCTCTCCACGCTCGCCAGTACGTTGCGTGTGCCGAGCAGGGCCGGGTCGACCATGTCCCTGTGGCCGTCCTTGATCTTCTCCACCATGAAGAACGGTGACGCCACGTGGAACACCGTCGTGCAGCCGCGCAGCGCCTCGTCGAAGGACCCCTCGGTCAGCAAGTCCGCCTCGAACAAGGTCAGCCGGCCGGGAAACGCCTCCTGCATCTGCCGCAGCGGCCGCACCTTCGCCGTGTTCGCGGTGGTGCGCACGGTGGTGTGGACCCGGTAGCCCCGCTCCAGCAGCCGCCGGACCAGATGGCTGCCCACGAAACCACTGCCGCCCGTCACCACAACGGTCGACGCCTCACCTGCGCCCACGCCCTGTCTCCTCAGTCTCGGCAACCGGTTCATCAGCGGGCGCCGCCACGATCGCACACCCCGGGACCAGGGTCGGTCATGTCCAGGTCGAAAGGAAACACCGGGACAACCCCGGGCTCCCCTCAGGTCACTGGAGTGGTGGGCTGGATCCTCAGAACCGCCGCCCGGGACCTCCAGCCGGGCTCCGGCGTCCGCGCGGCGAGGCCCCGCATGAGCGCGTCCACCCGGACCTGCGCCGCAGCGATCGGCACACCTACGTCCACCGACACCGGACCGTACACGTGGCGCTGCCCATGGCTCCCCTGCCGCTCAGCAGGCTCCACGTGATCGGGACCGGCCGGTCGAGGGGGCGGCGGGTTCGGCGAAGGCCAGTGCGCTGAGGCCGAGTTGTCCGGGCTGGCGGGGCAGCGGGCATTTCGTTGTTGATCCGGACCGTGACGGAGGCGCCGCCCGCTGCACAGACGAGCACGTACGCCCAAACGCATGCCTTGGACGGCGACGGCCAGTGCTGCGAGAGTGCTCCAACGAGTGCCGAGCCGGTGCCGGTTGAGCAGGACAAGCGGGTTGTGCTCCGCGGCATCTGCCGACCCGCACAGGTCGGTCCCGGTTGTCAGCAGCAACCGGCGTCAGCGCCGCCGGCACCGGATTCGAGGCGGCAGAAGCAGGACGCCTCGATCCGGACGTCCGCCAGGGCGGCCGCGATCTTCAGTTGCTGGGCCACGATCTGTGCCTCTCCTTCCCTGCCGAGGCGCACGAGGCACTCGTGGAACCCGTGCAGGGCCCAGATGTTGCCGGGATGCTGGGAGGCGCGAGGCAGAGTGTCGTCGAGTCCGAGGTCGGCGCGGTAGACGGCTTCCGCCTCGGCAACCCGCCCCTGCTCCAGAAGCAGGGCTCCGTACGCGTGCCGGGTGGGCTGCATCCATCCCCACGGCTCGTCGTAGGGAAGGTTGTCGTCCAGTTCGATCGAGCGTTCCAGTGCGGCGAAGGCGGCGTCGTAGTTGCCCTTGCGGTACTCCAGTTCGCCGTCGAGCATCGCTGACGCGATCGCGAGGATGTCGGCGCACGTGTTGTTGAACAGCATCCGGGTCTCCGGGACCCGGGTGAGCGCCTCGCGGAACAGTTCGCGTTCGGCCTCGGCCTCGGCCTCGGCGATCCGGCCGGTGGCCGAGAAGGCGACTCCGCGGGCGTAGCGGAGCATGGCTGTTGTCACGCAGTACAGCTGCGGGTCGGCCGGCAGCGGCAGTTCGAGGATGTCGGACCAGCGGCCGAAACGGATCAGCACATGGACCCGCATGGCGAGGAAGCCCTCCAGCCAGTCCGCCATGGGCGGGCTCTGCACCCGCAGCAGGTCTTCCGGGATGGAGGCCTCCAGTTGGGCGGCCGTGGCCAGGGCGGTCTCGTACTGGCCGAGGAACATCGCGCCGTAGATCTTGAAGTGGTGGTCGTGGGCCCGGTACAGCGTGTAGAAGTTCATCGCGCCGGCCCGCGCACGGAACTTCTCGTCCGCGGCGATCGCCGCGCTGTTGTCCGACACCACGCGCCGGTAGTCGCCGCAGAGCACGTCCAGATGGGTGGGCATGTGCTGAAGGTGGCCGGCGTCGGGGACCAGGCCGCGCAGCCGGTCTGCGACGGGCAGCGCGGTCTCCGGAGTGGGGGACATCTCCATCAGGTGGATGTACATGTGCAGGACGCCCGGGTGCCACGCCCCGGCCTCGGTGGCGATCGCCCGCTCCAGGACAGCCTTCGCCTCCAGCGTGCGCGCGCCCTCGGCCGGCTCACCCGTACGCAGATTCCACAGCTGCCAGGGCGTGAGGTTCATCAGCGCGTCGGCGTAGAGGGCGACGACGTCGAGATCGTCGGGGGCGAGTTCGTACACCGCGCGCATGCTGTCGGCATAGGGCTCGTTCCACACCGAGCAGTCCTCCACGGCCTCCGCCTGCGGGTAGCGGGCACGCAGCGCACCGATCAGGGCCTGTTCGACGGGGGTGGCCCCGGCGGCCTTCTGCTGTGCGAGTTCGACGGCGGCATGGGTGCGGTCGACGGTGCGGACCAGTTCCTCACCGTCGAAGAACTCCCAGGGCTTGTTGTAGTTCGGGCCGAGGGCGTACGCGATACCCCAGTGAGCCATCGCACAGCCGGGGTCCGCCGCAGCAGCGGCCTCGAAGCAGGAGACGGCTTCCTCGTGGTGGAAGCCGTACGACCAGACCAGGCCGCGGTCGAACCACGACTGGGCTTCGGGAGACGACGTCGTCACGGAGCGGCGGTGGGCGCCCAGATCGTAACCGTAGTAGTCCATCCGTCTCTCCCGCCTCCATGACCGACCGATGAACGCGAACGTACCGGTACGCCGGGCCGGACACCCCGTCACGCCACGCCCACGACCTCCCGCACGGCCGGCGGCGGAGCCCTTCGAGGACATACTTCGTCCGGACGTCGTCTGCTGAGTTCGTATCAGGTCTGTGGTCCGCTGATTGAGAGTAGCCCCGCGACGGCTTGGACGGTATCGCTGACGGGCCCGTGACGACAGGCGAGTGCGTACGCGATCGGGGAGGTCGTCAGTACGCTCCTGCACCAGGGCCGGGCCGACTGTCAGAGGTACTGCCTGCCGCCGCCCTCGACGCGCGACCCGGCGGTTCGGGAGCCGTTTTGCGGGCGTGATCGCGGGCTTCCCCTGCGTCTCGCCCCGTAGGATCACGCCATGGGCAGGGTGCACGGGCCGGGTCGGGGGACGAAGTGCGGCTTTCGCTGGCGGAGTTGATGGAGCTGGAGGTGCCGTCGCCGGAGCGGACGGAGGAGGTCCTGGGTCCTGTGCGGGACCGTGCCGCCGCCGGGCCGCCGGAAGAACTCGACGACCTCGACCGGCAGTTCTGGTACGCGTGTGTGGGCGCGGTCTGCGAGCGGCTGAGGGATCACGACGGCGCGGTACGGTACTTCGGCGCGGGGCTCGCGGAGCTCGACGAGGACAGTGACGACTGGGCGGACGCCACGTTCCGCCTCGCCACCGCCCTGCACTCGCGGTTCACCGCGCGCGGGGACCTCGGCGATGCCGGACGGGCGATCGAGCTGTTCCGGGGGGTTCTGGACTGGGTCGAGGACGGCGACTGGCCCGCTCTGCTCGCCGCCGGCCATGTGGCGCGGTGCCTGGCGGACCGGTTCGCGGTGACCGGGCACCTGGCGGACCTGACAGCCGCGACGAGTCTGCTGGAGACGGAGCTGGCGGCGGCCGGTGAACCGCCGGTGCCGGCCACTGAGTCGGCCGCCGATGACGGGGCGGGTGAGCAAGACTCCGACAAGGCCGCCACGACGGACGCCGGGGACGACGGGGAGCACGGGGATCACGGGGACGACAGCATCCAGGCCGGCGACATCGGCGACGACAGCGGCCTGGACGGCGGCACCGGCGCGGCCTCCGGCCTCGACCCCGACGCCGACCCCGACAACGACGACCGGCTCCACACCTGGATCTTCGTACTCGACGTCCTCGCCGAATGCCTGCGTGAACAGGCCGAACTCGCCCACGACGAGGCACTCCTCGCGCGGGCTCTGCGCCGCTCCGCCGAGGCGCTGGCCCTTGCCGGCGACGACCCGGCATTCCGGGCGGCCCCGGAGAAAGGGCTGGCCCGCACGCTGCTCACCCGCGCCGAGTGGTCGAGGTCGGCGGCGGATCTCGACGAGGTGATCCGGCTGCTCGACCCCGCGGCGCCCACCGCTCAGGCCGAGAACCCGGCGGCGCGTGCCGTGAACCTCGGGCTCGCCCACTTCCAGCGTTACCGGCTCCTCGGCGCACCGGGGGATCTCGCCCACGCCCGCGCCGCACTCGAACGGGCCGTCGCCGGGCTGTCCGCGGGCTCGGCCGCGCAGGCCAGCGCCCAGCTGAACCTCGCGGTCGTCCTGCGCGAAGCCGCGCCGCATGCCACGCACCCTCTCGAACTCCTCGACGAAGCCGTGCGGTTGGCGGATGAGGTGGTCGGCGCGATACCGGCCTCGTCCCCGCTGGCGCTCGGCGCGGTCGTCGCGTCGGCCGAGGCGCGGGTCGAGCGCCAGGAACACGGAGGTGGCGGCGGTGCGGCCGAACTCGTCGCCGCCTGCCGGAAACTGGAGGCAGCGGCACCCCACGTGCCCGAGGGCGGCGGTGTGCTCGCCGCCTCGTTCCGCGACGCCTGGGGCAGCACTCTCGTTCGTCTCGCCGGCCTCTCCTCGGACCCGGAACTCCTGGACCAGGGAGTGCGATTGCTGCGGCAGGCGCTGGCGGACCCGGGGACCCTGCCCCACCTGCCCCGCACACAGGGCAGTCTCGCGGCCGGTCTGTACGAACGCTTCCTGGCCCGTGGCCGGATGGCGGACCTGGACGAGGCCGTCGACCTGTGGCGGGAGTCGGTGGACGCCCGCGACCCCGGCGCGCCGCACACCGTCGTCGTACACGGAGGGCTGGCGGTGGCCCTGCATCAACGGTACGACCGACGCGGCGTGGTCGCGGATCTGGACGACGCCGTCCAACGACTCGTCACGGCCACCGAGTTGCCGTCGACCCCCGCGCAGCGGGCCGGCGTACTGATCAACCTCGGCCACGCCCATCAGGCCCGGTACGAGGCGACGGACGACCCCGACGACCTCGCGCGGGCCGTCACCGCCCAACGCGAAGCCCTCTTGCTGGCCGCTCCCGGCTCCGGACCGGAGGGCAACGCCCGCCTCGGGCTGGCCCTCGCCCTGGGCGCGCAGGGGGAGCTGACCGAGTCGCTCGCCGCGGCCGACGAGGCGATGGGCCATGCGCGACGCGCCCGCGACCTGGCGGATCCGGCCTCCCGGGTCTGGGTGTCGGCCACCTTCGGACTCGCGGGGCTGGCCCGCCTGCGCCACTGGCTGACCGGCGACGCGGCGGATCGGCGGTCGGCCGAGGAGCACTACGGCAACGGCTACGCGGCCGCCCGGGAGCGCTATCCGGCCGCGGCCGCCGAGGGGGCGATGGAATGGGGCCTGTGGCAGTACCGCCTGGACCGCCACTCCCAGGCGGTGGCCGCCTTCGACCTGGCCGAGCAGGCGGTGGGCCGGCTCGTCGCCGAGCAGAGGCAGCGCGCGGCCAAGGAGACCTGGCTGCGCACCTCGCGCGGCCTGCCCGCCGCCACGGCGCTGGCGGCCTGGCGGGGCGGCGATGCCGAGGGCGCGGTCACGCGACTCGAACGGACCCGCGCCCTGCTGCTCGCCGAACGCCTGCGCCTCGCCGAGCCGACACGGCAGGTTCAGGACGAGACACCCGCGTCGCGTCAGGCCCCCGACGCTCCAGGCACTTCAGGCACTTCAGGCACTTCAGAGTCAGGAACCGGCAGGAGTTCCGCCGGTACGGTCCTCTATCTCGTCCCCGGCCCGGACACGGGTGTGGCGTTCGCGCTCCGCGACGACGGTTCGGTGCACCCCACTCCCCTTCCCGGGCTCGGCGAAGGCCGGATCACCCCGTGGCGAGACATCGCGTGGACCGACGCAGCGCAACTGGACCGCTTCGCCCGCTGGGCCTGGGACCACGTCCTCGCGCAAGTGGTGCCCGCGGAGGGCACTCCCGTCACCCTGGTTCCCGTCGGTGAACTCGTCCACCTCCCTTGGCAGACGGCGTACGCCGCGCCACCGGACCTGTCCCCACCCCGACGGCCCGGCTTCCTGCTCGATGCCCACGCCGTCGGTTTCACGCCCGGCCTGGGCATCCTGCCGACCCGCTCGGTCCGACGCGCCCCGCGCTACCTCGGCGTGGCCGTCAGCCGCAGCACGGGCCTGCGCCAACTCGTGCACGCGGAACGGGAGATCCGGGCAGCCGCCGCACGATTCGAGGACGCGCTGATCCTGGTCGACGAGGAGGCCACGCCCGAAGCGGTGCTGGCCTGGCTCGCGGACGGCGGCGTGGCCCACTTCGCCTGCCACGCCGAGACCGATCCCGCCGATCCGCTCGGCTCGGCCCTCGTGCTCGGCGGGGGCGCGCGGCTCGCCGTACGCGACCTGCTGGGGCTGCGTGCCGGCCTCGACCTGGTGATCCTTTCCGCCTGCGCGACCTCCGTGGCCGGTCGGGAACTGCCCGACGAAGTGGTGGGACTGCCCGGGACCCTGCTCGGGGCAGGCGCGCAGGGTGTCGTCTCCGCGGCGTGGCCGGTGGACGACCTGGCGGCCTGCCTGGTGATGACCGACTTCGTCGACCGCTGGGCCGCCGGGGCGTCACCGGCCGAGGCGCTGCGGGCCGCCCAGACCGGGCTGCGCGATCTGGGCTCCGCGGCTCTGGCCCGGCGTCTGCGGGTGCTGCGGGGGCCCGAACTCGATGCCCCGCCCCGCCCCGCGACCGTGCGGCCCTTCGAAGCGCTCTCCGACTGGGGAGCATTCACGTACACCGGACACGCGGGGCGCGATGTGCACGCCGGACGACCGCACTCGGGCTCCACCCCGGCCGACCGAACGGGAGACCAACGATGACCACACCCTCGGCCGTGTCGTACCTGCGCGTCACGGATCCGTCGTACGCCCAACTCGCCGCGAACTCCTTCACATTGGAGGACTTCGGCACCGCGCAGACCCTGTCCGGTCCCTGTCCCCGGTGCGGGCACCCGATGGAGTTCACGGTGGTGCGCCGGCTGTTGCGCGACGTCGACACGCCGGTTCCCGCGGCCACGTCCGCGCCGGTTCCGGCGGACCGTTCGGTGGTGGTGTACTGCACCGCCGACTCGGTGGTGTACGAGAACGCCCCGGTGGGCGAGTCCGGCTGCGGCGCCTACTGGTCCGTGACCCTTCCGACGGGGGCGGGCGGATGACCGACGGCCCCACCGGTCCCATCGGCCCCACGAGCATCGGCGGTCCCACCGGGCAGGCCGGCCCCGGTGGGCTGCTGCCCGGCCCCACACCCAGCGCCGCCGAACTGCGCCGGGCCAAGTCGGTGCAGCGCGCCCTGGCCCAGGAACTCGGCCGGGTACGTGAGGTCGCCGTCGCCTGGCGCAACGGGCTGGGCGCGATCCTGGCGGGACTGGTCGGCTTCGGTCTGCTCAAGGGGCGCAGCGATGTCGGGCAGGCGGCACCGCCCTGGGCGATCACGGCGGGCCTGGTGCTGCTCGCGGCACTCGTCGCCGGCGGAATCGGCGCCCTGAGCCTGCTGCGCGCCGCGCACGGCCGCCCGTACGCGAGCCACGTCGCCGACGCCGGCACGGGCGGTCGCCCCTTCGCGGTCGAGGACCACGACGAGGCCCTGGCCAGCGCCCGACACCTCCGCAACGGCATCGTGCTGACCTGCCTGTGCACGAGCCTGCTCGTGGCCGCGGTCGGCGTGACCTGGTACTCCCCTCCCAAGGACCCGCCGGGCCTGCTGATCCGCCAGGGCGGGACCACCCTGTGCGGCGAGGTCGTCTCCACCCGTCGCGGCACCGTCGTCCTCAAGGTCGATGGCGTCGAGACCACCGTGGACCTGACCCACGCCGACTCGGTCACCCCGGTCACCACCTGCCCGGGGACGACCCCGGCCCCGTGAAGGGGCGTGGGCGCCTGTCCGACCCCCGAAGGGCGATCTGCCCGCCGAGAATTCGAGAGGCTGTGAGCCTGCGGTCACGTGGACGGGGTTTGGGCAGGGTGAACTCCCGCCTGCGACGGCCCTCTACAGCGTCTGTACGGTGTTCCCGCCGCCCCCGCTCCCCGCCACGCCCGGCGGGAACGCACCGCCGTCACCGGCACGCGATCGTCCGGGCGCCCGGTGCGGTCCCCGACACAGTGGTGCGCGGCTGTGGTTATCGCCTGCCTTCTCCTACGCCCCCCGACGTCTTCGAGCAGATCCTCCTGCGGCAGAGCTACGTACCTTTTCGGCCATCATCTTGACGTGCACCTGTCCAAACCCTGCTGCCGGATGGCACGCTGCCCGTAACTGCACGCAGTAACACCCCTGCCCGCCCGGGTGGATGATCCCCCACCACCCGGCCCCACCGCAGAAGGAGACCGCGTGAAAAGCAGCCCCCGCAGACTTCGCTCAACCGGCGCCACCCGTGTGCGCCGTACCGTTCTCGGCGCGTTGGCCGGCGTCGCCGCACTGCTGGCCACCGGCATCGCCGCCGCGCCGGCGAGTTCCGCTGCCGCGGAACCGGGAGCGGTGACGTTCTCGGCTCAGGAACATGCCCGTGGCTTCTGGACCGCGGAGCGGATGCGTCAGGCCACGCCCCTCGACGTACTGTCCGTCGACCGCGCCGAGGTAACGGCGTCGACCCCTGACAGGGGCGAGAGGACCATCGTCGCGCCCAGTACCCCGGGCGACGTCGTCGGGCCTCTGGCGTTTCCCAGCGGCGGCGGCCCCTGGACCGGTGGCGGAGCCGTGGTGCAGACCGCGGGGCGGGTGTTCTTCACCTACCAGGGCCGCACCGCCTCCTGCTCCGGCAACGCCGTCACCAGCGCCAACAAGAGCACCGTGATCACCGCCGGCCACTGCGTGAAGCTGGAGGGCTCCTGGCACACCAACTGGGTGTTCGTTCCGGGCTACCACGACGGGCAGGCTCCGTACGGTACGTGGACGGCGTCGAAGACCCTGGCCACACCGCAGTGGACGGCCAGTGAGGACATCAACTACGACATCGGCGCGGCCGTCGTCGCCCCGCTGGACGGCAACAGGCTGACCGATGTCGTCGGCGGTCAGGGCCTGGCCTTCAACACCGGCTACAACAAGGCCATGTACGCCTTCGGCTTCCCCGCCGCCGCACCGTACGACGGCGAGAAGTTCATCTACTGCAGCGGCACCACCTACCGGGACTTCCTCTTCTCCAGCGACCACGGCCTGAACTGCGACATGACCGGCGGCTCCAGCGGAGGCCCGTGGTTCACCCAGTTCGACGAGGCCACCGGAACGGGGCTGCAGTCCTCGGTGAACAGCTTCAAGTACAACTTCCTGCCGACCGCCATGTACGGACCGTACTTCGGCGCGGACGCGCAGAACCTGTACCAGACCGCCCAGTCCTCCTGAACCGCCGTCGACCTGTCCGTCCCGGGCCGCGCGACAGCCGAACGGCTGCCGCGCGGCCTCGGAGCAGTTCCCTCCGGGATGGGCTCGGACACACCGACAGCCACGACGTCGGCCGGACGCAGCCGACTGCCCCCGCCCCGAGGAGCGCCCTCGGAACGCCCGCAGAGCCTCCGGCTTGATCGAGCCCTGCGTTTCAGTCGCTCTTCGCAGAGCCAGAAGGCCGGGCCGGCTCAGCGGGTCGAGAGTGCCTGGGTGGTGCCGGTGCTCGACGGGGACGCCGACGCGCGCGAGCCGTGGCCGGCCGCCGCGTTCGTCCCCGGTCCTCGCTCGCCGAGGCGGTGGCCGCGCACCGCCCGCTGCCCCGCGCTTCGCCCGCGTGCCGGGCGGACGGGTGGCCGAGGCAGTCGGGAGCGTGCACGCGGCCGGGCTCGTCCACCGCGACGTCAAGCCCGGCAACGTCCTGCTGGCTCAGGACGGCCCCGCCTGATCGACCCTGATCGACTTCGGCATCGCGCTCACCGCGTCCGGGGTCGTGGTCGGCACCCCCGGCTTCCTCACCCCGGAGCAGGCGCGCGGCGAGCCCGCCTCGCCCGCGAGCGACGTCTTCGCGCTGGGCTGCATCCTGGCTTATGCGACACCAGCCGTCCGCCCTTCGGAACCGGCGAGCCCGACGCCCTGCTCCACCGCACCGTCCGCGGCGACCTCTGCCCGGAGCCGGAACGGCCACGGTCCTTGCAAGCGGTCGGCGACCGGCACGCGCGCTTCGACCGGCTCACCGGCGGCCCGGACGTCGCCCTCCTGCGCGCCTTCCGCACTACGGCATGACATCGGCGATCAGGTTCGCCATCGGTGGGTACCCGATGGAATGCGGACATATGGATCTACGGAGCCGAGTGGCTCGGAAGCAGATGATGCCCATGATCTCCGAGATGGTGTCGGTACCCGCCGACCGCGTGACCCTCACGGGTGACTTCGTCGTCCCGGCGTCGGCCAGGGCGATCGTGGTGTTCGCGCACGGGGTCGACCGGTCCCGCCAGAGCTCGTACAGCGGGACGGTCGCTGCCCGGTTGCACAGCGCCGGGTTCGGCACGCTGCTGGTCGACCTGCTCAGCGAGCACGAGGAGCCCCGGGACGCGCTGACGGACGTACAACGCTTTGACACGGCACTGCTGGGCCACCGTCTGGTGGCCACGGTCGACTGGGTGAAGGCCCAGCCCGACACACGGAATCTGCCCGTCGTCCTGTTCGGAACCGGTACCGAGGCCGCCGCCGTGCTGGAGGCCGCCGCGGAGTTGCCGGACCGTGTGCTGACCGCTGTGGTGTGGGGTGGACGCCCCGACCTCGCGGGCGATGCGCTCGGCCGCGTACGCATACCGGTACTGCTCATCGCGGGCGGGCAGGATCCGGAGGTGCTCCGGCTGAGTGAGAAGGCCGCCCAGCGGTTGGGGGCCGCGTGTTCCGTGCGGGTGGTTCCCGAGGCCACGCACCGGTTCGAGGAGCCGGGCGTGCTGGAAGAGGTCGTCTCGATGGCAGAGGAGTGGTGCGACGAACGCCTGCGGGCCCTGGGCGAAGCCGACGGGGAGTGAGAACCGACGCCGACCGACCGG
Organism: Streptomyces sp. NPDC002845; assembly: GCF_053591955.1. Taxonomy (NCBI): domain Bacteria; kingdom Bacillati; phylum Actinomycetota; class Actinomycetes; order Kitasatosporales; family Streptomycetaceae; genus Streptomyces; species Streptomyces sp. NPDC002845. Next base: position 52,596 of record NZ_JBSFUU010000062.1, read on the forward strand.
CCTCCGGCGGATGACCGCTGGAGACGGAGGCCCGACGCTGCGTCCCGTCGACGCTGTCCGCGCGCGTCCCGGTCTTGACCTCAGTGCGGCGCCCGCTCGCAACAGCCGCGCGGCGCCGCACAGCAGGCCCGCGGCTCCGACCAGTTCCAAGGCGATGGATCACCAACCGTGATCAAGCGACGCACACCGCGGGCACTGACCCGGCACCATGGCCGGTCAGCCGGTCACCCGGTGCGGGGGTGCGGGGGTGCGGCGGGAGCGGGTCAGAGCCAGCCCGCCGAGGGCCGTGGCGATCAGCCCCACCAGCAGGGCCACGATGGCCCCGCCGAGCCCGTTGCCGGTACCGATACCGCCGTCGGAGGTGGCCATGACCAGCCCGCCGAGGGCCAGGGCGATCAGCCCCGCCGCCAGGGCCACGGTGGCTCCCAGTCGCCCGGAGCCGGTGCCGAAGCGACCGGCGGGGCGGGCCAGGGCCAGGCCGCCGATGACCACGCCGATCAGGCCCAGCACGGCGGCCGTGGAGGCCCCGAGTCGCCCGGCGCTCATGTCGTAGACACTGGCGGCGGTCGGCTGGGCCGAGACGTGCGCGGCTGCCGGTGCGGCAAGCAGGAACGCCCCGAGCGGGGCGGCTCCGGCCACGGCGAACAGCCAGCGGACTGACATCAGGGATCCTGATGAGCTCATGTCCCTCTCCTCTTTCGTGTTTCGTGCGTCTCGTTTCCGAGGTGTGGATGTCGTCCGATCATGTCGCCAGGCGCACCGCCGGTCGTCCCGCGGACGCATGCACTTCGCGCTGCCGCCGATGGCGCACCCGGATGCCGCGGACGCCGCAGACGCCGCGCGGCTACTGCGTGCGCGGTAGGCAGCCGCTCGTCCGCCGGCCGGACTCGCCCGCGGCGGCATCCGGCTAGGGTGCGCGCATGAGTACAGGACGGTCCGGTGTCGGGGCCGGTGTCGGAGACTGGGCGATCGCCGTCGGCGTGGCGGCGACACTGCTGGTCACCGGGCTGTCCGGGCAGCGCTCCGCCACGAGCCTCGACCTGCTCGGCTACGCGCTGCTGGTGGCCGGCGGCCTGGCGCTGGCCGCGCGCCGCCGGGCTCCGGTTCCCGTCCTGGCCGTCACCGGGCTGTGCGCGGCGGGCTACCAGGCGGCCGGCTTCGACGTGCCTGCCGTCGCGTACCTCTTCGCGGTGTACGCGGCCGTACGGGCGGGACACCGCACCACCACGGTGGCGGCGAGCGTGGCCATGCTGGCCGCTCTCCCTCTCGGGGCCCTGGCCTCCCTGCACGACATGGGTGAGGCGCTCAAGCAGGCGCGAGGCGCACTTGAGCTGGCCTGGCTGATCGCGGCGGGTGCCGCGGGTGAAGCGCTGCGGCAGGCCGAGCGGCGGGCGGACGAAGCCGAGCGCACCCGGGAGGAGACCGCGCGGCGCCGCGCCGACGAGGAGCGACTGCACATCGCGCGGGAGCTGCACGATTCGCTCACCCACCAGATCTCGATCATCAAGGTGCAGGCCGAAGTCGCCGTCCACGTGGCACGCAAGCGCGGCGAACAGGTGCCGGAGTCCCTGCTGGCGATCCAGGCGGCCGGACGTGAGGCGACCCGCGAGCTGCGCGCGACCCTGGGGGCGCTGCGCGACGACGACACGACCCCGCCGCGTGGGCTCGACCACGTCCCGGAACTGGTGGAACGGGCCCGTACCATCGGCCTGGACGCGACGCTGACGATCGAAGGACAACGGCACGACGTGCCGGCCGCGGTGGACCGGACCGCCTACCGGATCGTTCAGGAGTCGCTCACCAACATCGCCCGGCATGCCGCCGCCGCTACCGCTTCGGTCCGGATCGACTGCCGTCCGGACACCCTCGCGATCCGCGTCGACGACGACGGCAAGGCCACGCCGGACACCGCCCCGGTGCCCGGCGTCGGGCTGCTCGGGATGCGCGAACGCGTCACCGCCCTCGGTGGCCGGCTGCGGGCCGAGCCGCGCGGCGAGGGAGGTTTCACCGTCCAGGCCGAACTCCCCGTGGACCGGGCGTCATGATCCGCGTCCTGCTGGTCGACGACCAGCCGCTCCTGCGCAGCGGATTCCGCGCGCTCCTCGACCTCGAGGACGACATCGAGGTGGTGGCCGAGGCCGGCGACGGGTTGGAGGGCCTGGCCCTCACCAAGGAACACCTGCCCGACATCGTGCTCATCGACATCCGGATGCCGGTCGTCGACGGCATCGAGGCGACCCGGCGCATCGCCGCCGACCCCGCCCTGGCCGGGGTGCACGTGGTCATCCTGACCAACTACGGCTTCGACGAGTACGTCTTCGACGCGCTGCGCGCGGGCGCCGCCGGATTCCTCGTCAAGGACATCGTGCCGGAGGACCTCCTGCACGCGGTACGTGTCGCCGCGCGCGGTGACGCCCTGCTCGCACCGGCGATCACTCGCAAGCTGATCAACCGGTACGTCAGCCAGCCGCTCCACACCGACGTCAGTACGGGTCTGAAAGAGCTGACCAACCGCGAACGCGAGGCAGTCGCCCTGGTCGCGCAGGGTCTGTCCAACGACCAGGTCGCCGACCGTATGGTGATCAGCCCGATGACCGCGAAGACCCACATCAACCGGGCCATGGCCAAGCTCCACGCCCGTGACCGCGCCCAACTCGTGGTCCTCGCCTACGAGTCCGGCCTGGTAGCCCCACGCAACCGCTGACATCGACGGGCCCATGGGTCGCCAGCACCCTCGGCAGCCACCGGGCAGCGTCATCCGCCCGTGAACGGAGGGCCGACGTTTGCTGTCCACTGCGATCTGCACGCGCGCCACAGCAGTCGATTCACTGTACGATACGGTGTATCAGGATGGTGGCCGAGGACACAGCCGACGGTCGGCTCATCGGCTGCTCGCCCCCTCTCCCAGCAGGAGCAGCTCATGCGCCAGCTCAGTTTCGGCGACGTCAAGGACGCCACAGAACGGATCGCCGGGCACGTCCGCACCGTTACCCTCACCCCCGTCGATCCCGCCACGATCCTCAGCGCCGCCCCAGGGCCGAAGTCGTGCGAAGTCTGGCTGGCGCTGGAGTACATGCAGCACACGGGCTCCTTCAAGGCCCGCGGCGCGCAGAACTTCATCCAGGCCCACCGCGACGCCGGCACCCTCCCGGACGCCGGGGTGACCATCGCCTCCGGCGGCAACGCGGGGCTGGCCTGCGCGTGGGCCGCGCGGCAGCAGGGCATCACCGCCACGGTCTTCCTCCCCACCACCGCCCCCGCGGTGAAGGTGGACAAGCTGCGCTCCTACGGCGCCGATGTCCGCCTGGTCGGCACGGAGTACGCCGAGGCTCTCGCCGCCTGCGAGAACTTCGCCGCCGCGACCGGGGCGCTCGCCTCCCACGCATATGACCACCCGCTGATCGCCGCCGGGGCGGGCACCCTGCTGGAGGAGATCCAGGCCCGGCTCCCCGGCCTGGACACGGTCGTGGTCGCCGTCGGGGGCGGCGGACTGTTCTCCGGAGTGGCCACCGCCGCCCGGCACCACGGCATCCGCACCGTCGCGGTCGAGCCGGAGAACTGCCGTGCGCTCAACGCCGCGATCGAGGGCGGCCGTCCGGTCGACGTCACCGTGGACTCCGTCGCCGGCGACTCCCTCGGCGCCCGCCACGCCTCCGCCATGGCCCTGCACGCCGCCCAGCAGGACGGCGTGCGCTCCGTCCTCGTACCGGACGGCGAGATCGTCCGCACCCGCCAGGCCCTGTGGGACCAGCGCAGGGTGGCCGTCGAGCACGGCGCCGCCACCGCCCTCGCCGCGCTCACCGCCTCCTCCGACGCCGCCTACCGGCCCAGCCCGGGCGAGAAGGTCGCCGTAGTCCTCTGCGGTGCCAACACCGACCCCGGCGACCTGGTCGGCTGACAGGCAGTCATCGGCCGGACGTACGCCTTCGGGCAGTGCCACGAGTAGACGGCTTGATTGCCATGTGTCCTTATTTATTGCGATCGCGGCGGTACAGGCGCTGGGCGGCGGAGTTCCGGGCGCGAGGTGAACGGCCGTTTCCACAACCTGCAGTACGAGTCCCGACCCGATGCACCGTGACAACCGGGTTCTGATTGTCCGAGCATGACCACCATGACAGCGGTGCGCCGATCTCAGCGGGGAGCTGGCAGGCCAGCGCCTTGGCCTGGGCGAACTGTGTCGGAGTGAAACGGGGGCGTCCGAGCGTGGGCGGTCGACCAGGGCAGGCAGCCGGCCTTGGGCGGATCTCCTGCGGCAGGTCCGTCCACGTGCAGCCTGGTCTTGGCGGCGATCAGGTGGTGCCGCCTGCGGAGGTGAAGCGCCCTCGGGGCCGGGGCGGGGATCGGAGCCGGCCGGCCGACTCCGGGCTCACCGTGCGCAGCCGACGTCCAGCACTTCGATCACGTCGCCGTGGACCGTGTAGACGAGCCAGCACCACTCGCCGAACACTGCGGCGAGGTCCGGAGCCCGGGTCTCCGCGTCCTTGGTGACCGCGTCGATGAGCATGATGATCTCCTCGTGCATCTCGTCCGGTACGTCGAAGAGCACGTTGGCGGCCTGTTGGATCAGTTCGACTCGCATGGCGCCCCCGCAGACGGGCAGGAACAGCGCCGCCGACGAAGCGGCGCATACCGGCCCCACTCAATGACCGGACAGAGTCCCTCATGACCACCATAAAGCCGCTGTCCGCCTCACGCGGAGACCTCAGTGTGCGACGGCGTCGCGATCTTCAGGCGCACCCATGACACCGCGGGAGGCGTACTCGGGGGAACGGCCTGGACGCCTGCGTGCTGACGGACCGAGCCGTCGGCCGCGGGCCCGGCATCGACGTCAGCGGATGACGGTCCGCGCCTGCCCAGCCCGGCGCCTGCCCTTCTCAGCCGGGGCCCGGGCGAGAAGGGCCTCTGCCTGTGCCACGGCGTCGACGGCGTTACGTTGTCCCATGAGGACGCAGAGTGTGTAGGCGGTGTCGTCGAGCCGACGGTAGCTGTGCGGGCTCGCCGAATCACGCAGCAGACCGGCCCATGCGGACCGGTAGGCGTGCAGTGCTGCGGCGACGGTTCTGACGTGGGGCATCAGCATCTTCGTGTCCACACCTCCCTGTGCTGGCAGATCGGTCGTCGCACGGCAGTGCCGCGCCCAGAACGAGCCTGCCGTGCGACAGCTTCGCGGCACGCACCGGGCGGGGTCAGGACTCGGTGATCTCGATGTGCCGCGGCTTGGTGGCCTGTGCCTTGGGCACGGTGACGGTCAGCACGCCGTCGTGCAGGGTCGCGCTGACCTCCTCCGCCTTGATATCGGTGGGCAGGAGGGCGTGGTACTCGAAACGGCCGGTGCGGCGGGTGCTGCGGCGCAGGACGCCTTCACGCTCCCGCTCCTTGTACTCCCCGGTGATGCGCAGCTCCCGCTCGCTCATCTCGATGTCGATGTCGTCTCGCTTGATCCCGGGCAGTTCCGCCTCGATCACGCAGGCGTCGTCGGTCTCTCGCATGTCGGCCGCGGGAGACCAGGACAGTGCGACGGGAGCGGCGGCGCCTTGCAGGAGCCGGTTCATGCGCTCGAACAGCTCCTCGAACTCGGTGGCGATGGGTTCACCCCATCCGAAGCCGGGAAACGGCCTCTCCAGCAGGCTGCCGTGCCGGTGTCGTACAGGCAGCGTCATCGCGATTCACCTCCGCGAAAGTGGGCCATTCGGGTCACTCCCCATGGTGCGCGTCCCTGCCGGACCGGGCGACTCGACCGCAGCTGATCGTCCATTCAACTCCGCACTCATCACCGCCAACGCCCAGGCGCCCCATGAACGCCGGCTCGCTGCGCGCCAGGACGCACTGCGGCTGCTCCCGCGATTCCGTGAACTGCACACCTGTGCCATGTCGCTGTGCTGCCACGGCAGAACCAACGAAATGTGCCAGGCGCGTGATGTACTCCGAACGGGTGGAGTGGCGAACCCAGCGCAGGATGCCGGACCCGCACGGGTCACCAGGCGGGTCACCGGGCGGGCATGAACCGAGCACGTTTGCAGATGGCCGGGCCTGGACGCCGTACTTCGCCATGACGATCGCGGACGAGGCCGTGTCCCGCGTCCGAGAAGGCGGCGGGACCGTGGCAGTGGGGCCGACAGCGACGTTCATCACCCTTCACACCCGTGACGCCTTCGACGCGGCCATCTTCTACGGCGAGATCCTGGACTGGGCCTCGGGCCTCGTCGGCCGCTGCGAGGTCGAGTACGCGGGAGGCGGAGTACTGCTGTGCAGCCGGGGCGACATCGTGGCCCGCACCGAGTCGGGCTCGGTCGAGACGCCACCCAACCGTTGTCCGGCCGCACTGGCAGGTCCACTTCGCCGTGGACGATGTGGGACCGTGCGTCCGGGCGGCGGAGAAGCAAGGCGGCAGCGTCCCGGAGGAGGCCGGGCACGAGGCCGTGCTGCGCGACCCCGACGGCGCCCAGTTCACGGTGACCTCGCGTCGGCGGCGCGCACACTCCCGCTGGAAAGCCATCGGCACCCGGACGGCGTAGGTGAAAGCGCCGGACAGCAGAAGCGACGTGAAGCTGAAGGTGGCCGTGGCCGACGCTGAGAGGTGCTCGGCCCAGGAAACCCGCACACCGTGGAGAGGCGAGCGATGACGACGACTGCCAAGGACATCATGACCCCCGGCGCCCAGTGGATTCCCCGGACCGAGACGCTTGACCGCGCAGCGCAGCTGATGAGGGACCACGAGGTGGGTGCGCTGCCAGTCAGCGACCCGAGCAACGGCGACCGGATGTGCGGCATCATCACGGACCGTGACATCGTGGTGAGGTGTATCGCCGCGGGCCGCGATCCCTCGGGGGTGACGTGCGGTGACCTGTGTGAGGGCACGCCCCGCTGGATCGATGCCGCCTCCGACATCTCCAATGTCCTGCGCGAGATGGAGGATCATCAGATCAAACGCCTTCCGGTGATCGAAGACAAGCGCATGATCGGCATGATCAGCGAGGCGGACATGGCCCGCCACCTCACCGACGACCAGCTCGCGGAGTTCGTCCAGCGGGTATACGCAGGCTGATCCTCAAGGCCCGGCACACCACCCGGCCTCACATCGTGTGGCCTCAGCCCGTCTCCGGCGAGCAGCGCGCAGGGGCGATAGCAGCAGTCGCGGGCCCAGGCCCTTGCCGCTCCCCCCTGCCGCTCCCCCTTGGCGCTTCCTCTTGCCGCTCCTGCGCAGCGAACGGGCAGGAGTGGCAGGACACTGCCCTGCGCATCGCACAGGAACTGGACGGCCTCGCCGACCGCCACCGGGCCGAGGTGGTCGTCGTAGACCTGGCGGAAGCCGAGCTGCTCAAGCCGGGCCGCAGCTCGGGGACTCATGTCGCACATCCAGTCCCAGCAGTACACGACCACCGGCCTGGTCCGATCCAGCCGCCTTGCCGCCTCACGGGGTAGCACCTCCACAAGCTGCGCCCCGCCTCGGCAAGGCGCCGCACCTCGTGCCTGTCATCACCCGCACGGACATCGCATCCATCTCCTTCCTGCGGAGTGTTTCTCCCTCGCCGCTCAGCCGCCTGCTCACCCCTGGGGCTGTCCGGCTTCGGCAGACCAGCCGAACCGTCTTTCCGGTTCACCACCAGTAGCCCGCAGCAATCCATGGTCGGTGTGTGCTGAGGTTGAACTCGCTATGGCGGGTGGGGATCTGACGTTTCATGATTGTTGCGGTATGCCGGAGGTATGCGGTATGCGCAGGGCGGTGGGCT